>WQUY01000051.1 GCA_009781855.1 Oscillospiraceae bacterium
CTCTTTTGCAATGTCAACAAGCTCTGCAAGCGGTATAAACAGACGCGCATCGCCGGTTACAACAGAAACGAGACCCTCAAGGCTTTCCGGAGCTTTGTCAGTTATAATAAGCGCTCCGGCATATGCAAGCCTGCCAAGATAAGTGCGGCCTGCCTCAAAAACATCAAGTTTATCTGTAACTATAGTGAGTTGTGGTTTCTTTGACGGTGGAACATTCATTTCCGCACGGCGGGCGCGAACAGCGCGGACAGCAGCCATGATTGATTCGAAATCAGTCTCCTCTTTTGGGAAGTGCAGAGATTCAGTGAACTGAGTATACTTGCGCACCATAAGCGCACGTGGGTGGTCGGATGCTGTGGAATCAATTGCCTCATGCGGTAGCGCCTGCCAAATCTCTTCTGTGATAAAGGGCATAAAGGGGTGCAGCAGTGTTAGAATTTCAGTCAGGACATAAAGCAGCACTTTTTGTGCATTTTCAGCATTTTCATCCGAATGACCGGAAGAATTGATTTCTGAAGCACCACCATCACCAGGCTGCGACTGGCTCAGCCTTGGTTTTGTCAGCTCAATATACCAGTCACAATAACTATCCCATATGAAATCATAGACCTTTGACGCAGCTACTCCAAGCTCAAAATTTTCAAGATTGTCGCTGACTTCTCGTGAGAGTGAATTCAGCTTCGACAAAATCCATTTGTCTTCAAGCTCCAACTTTTCCGGAAGTTCATTATGCTCAATAGTCAGATTCATCATAACAAACCGGCTGGCATTCCAAATTTTATTGGCAAAATTACGCATGGCTTCGCAACGCTCGGAATAAAACCGGATGTCATTGCCGGGGCTATTTCCCGTTATAATATTAAACCTCAGTGCGTCTGCGCCGAATGACTCGATGATTTCGAGTGGGTCAACGCCGTTGCCAAGGGATTTGCTCATTTTGCGACCTTGTGCATCGCGCACGATACCATTAATGAATACAGTATGGAAAGGAGCTTGTTTCATTTGCTCCATTCCTGAAAAAATCATTCTGGCAACCCAGAAGAAAATGATGTCATACCCGGTGACAAGCACATCAGTTGGGTAGAAGTATTCCAAATCTTCTGTTTTCTCAGGCCAACCGAGCGTCGAAAACGGCCACAGAGCGGAGGAAAACCATGTGTCCAGTACATCTTCATCGCGAGTGATGGCAGATGAGCCGCATTTTTCACATACTTCCGGGTCAATGCGACTGACTGTGATATGACCGCAGTCACAATACCAGGCAGGAATTCGATGTCCCCACCAGAGCTGACGTGATATGCACCAGTCGCGGACATTATCCATCCAATGGGTGTATATTTTTGCAAAACGCTCAGGCACAAATTTAATAGTCCCGTCGTCTACAACCTCAGTGGCTTCTTTTGCCAGTGGCTTCATTTTAACAAACCATTGCGCAGAGGTCACAGGCTCAACTACGGTGTCGCAGCGATAACATGTGCCGACATTATTGGTGTGCTCTTGAGTCTTGACAACATATCCGAGCGCTTCAAGGTCAGACAAGACCTCTTTGCGTGCATCAAAGCGATCCAGACCATTATACTTTCCGGAATTTATTATTTTTGCACTTTCGTCAATGACAAGAATTTGCTCCAGGTCATGCCGTAAGCCAACCTCAAAATCGTTCGGGTCGTGGCACGGAGTCATCTTGACACAGCCTGTTCCGAATTCCATATCTACATAGTCATCGGCTATGATTGGGATTTCACGATTCATGAGCGGAAGCAAGACGGTTTTTCCTATTAGATGCTTGTAACGTTCATCATCCGGATGAACGGCAACACCGGTGTCGCCGAGCATTGTTTCCGGGCGAGTCGTTGCAACCACTAGAAATTCAGACGAACCCGTGACGGGGTATTTGAGATGATATAAAAAGCTCTCGCGCTCCTCGTGCTCAACTTCGGTATCCGAAAGTGCAGTTGCGCAAGTGGGACACCAATTGATGATTCGGCTGCCTTTATATATAAGCCCTTTTTCATATAAACTGACAAATACCTCACGCACAGCCTTAGAACAACCATCGTCCATAGTAAAGCGCTCCCGACTCCAGTCGCATGAGCTGCCCAGCTTTTTGAGCTGATCGACAATCCGGCTGCCGTACATTTCTTTCCATGCCCAAACTCTATCAAGGAATTGCTCACGTCCGAGATCATGGCGAGTTAGCCCCTCATTGCGAAGCTCTTCCTCTACCTTTATCTGTGTAGCAATGCCCGCATGATCAGTTCCGGGTAGCCACAGCGCAGCGAAACCCTGCATTCGTTTATAGCGAATGAGGACATCTTGCAAAGTGTTGTTAAATGCGTGGCCAAGGTGGAGTTGCCCCGTGACATTTGGAGGAGGGATAACTATTGTAAAAGGTGTTTTTTCAGGGTCAACGACACCTGTGAAATATCCACCATCAGTCCACATTTTATA
Organism: Oscillospiraceae bacterium; assembly: GCA_009781855.1. Classification (GTDB taxonomy): domain Bacteria; phylum Bacillota; class Clostridia; order Oscillospirales; family Oscillospiraceae; genus WRMH01. The sequence continues at coordinate 2,452 of WQUY01000051.1, forward strand.
TATTTTGTCCTCGACAATTTTAGGGTCATACACTTTTTCTAATTCACGCATAAAATGCTCCTCCATATACATACAAAAATGCCCACGGCAATGACCAAGGCACTGAAATTATATATCTATTGCAAAATATTGTCAATCACATATATTTATGGTAAAATCAGGTGGTTGTACGACAAAATGTCGTACAACCTATACAATCTGTAATCACGATCACAATAATAATTATGATAAGGAGCGAAAAAATGACAGAAGCAATAAAAAACATAATGGAAAGAAACTCCTGCCGCGATTTCAAAGATACACCGCTGACGCAAGAACAGCTAAAAGTGCTCATCGAAACTGCACTTGCAGCACCGAGTGCAAAGAATTTCCAACCTTGGCATATTTCGGTCGTAACTGATAAGGCGCTTATGGAAGATATGGAAAAAGAAACCGTTGCTGTTTTGGCGGCAGGCGATGATAAAACATTTTACGAAAGAATCATGAGTCGCGGCGGAAAGATTTTCTACGATGCACCATGTTTGATAGTAATATCATCCAATAACTCAGAATGGGCGCATATTGACAGTGGAATAATGGGTCAGAATATTGCAATTGCCGCCCAGTCAATGGGTCTTGGAAGTTGTTATATCGGTATGATGAAAGTGCCGCTAAACTGCCCGCGCGGGGAAGAATTCAAAAAGCGTTTGCAGTTCCCGGAGGGGTATACATTCGCAATCGCTATAGCAGTAGGTACGGTAAACACAGGCAAGGAGCCGCATGAACTAGACTTTACCAAAGTTAGCTACGTTAAGTAGGGTCATAATTCCCGAAAGTCATCAGCCTTATAAGCAAGGAGCAATTGCAGCCTGGTATCCGGGTCGTCGAGAGACAACCCGAGCAGGCTGCTTATTTTATCCATGTGATACAACACAGTATTTCGGTGCATGTGCATCGCAGCAGCAGTTGCAGTTGCACTGCGTTCGTTTTCCAAAAAGAGCCTCATGATTTTTGCAGTTTCGGTGCGGTGTTTGTCATCATATTCACGCAAGGCAGATATAGATTGGGCTATGAATGAATTATCAAAAACGCCGGGTGCGGTACGGTAGCTGCTTGTAACTATGTAGTAAATAAGATTATTTGAAAACATGCGAAAATGCTCTGTCGCTCGGCCTTTTCCGGAATGCTTCAAGCGTAATGAAATGTCTATTGCAATAGTTGCTTGTTCATGTGCTATGGTCAAGTTCCAAAGGCAATCAAAATCATTGCTAATCCCACATATGAAGTCGGTGCGCCCCAATGTGTTTTCTGCACTTTTGCATGTTTCGGAAATATCGGCAATGTCAAACTCAATCAAAAGTATGTCATGACCCCATGAAAAAACGACCGAGTCGGAGAATACTTCTGAAAGCAGGTGCACAAAGTGGGCTGTCGGAACATTGTCATCGTCCTCAAAGGAAAAAACATACAACCTAAACCTATTGTCAAACGGAAAACTGCAATACGCTGCACGGGTTCTCGCTTCTTCAATGCTGCCTACATTTTTGCCAAGTATATCGATGGCTAGGGCGTTGATTCCTCCGACACCTCCGGTTTGAGCTGTATTGAGGTCGGCATAATTTTTAATATAGTCAATAAGTATTTCAAACAGTTCGACAGTTGCGTTGTTGGCCGGTTTGACGCAGCAATCCATAACAATCATTATAAGGATGCTACCGCCAAGGTGAATGGTCTTTTTTACTATGTCATTATCGCTTGTAACTCTGTCACGGTTGATGATCACTTCGGTAATCATCTTAAATTGTTCGAGCCTTCGGTGCTTTCTGAAAAGCTCCATGGTTTCAGGTGGGTGGTAGCCGTATTTTATCAAACGGCTCATGACAATACCGGGAGGTTTAATATTCTCTGTATAACAAAGCAGCTTGAAAGTGCTGTCTTGAATAGTTATAAAGTTGCCAAAAATCGGAGCGGAAATCTCCAACAGCTCTTTGAGTCCGTTTCGTTTTGAAACGCTCTGCTCCATTGCCATAACCCATTGTGTGACTTTTACAAATACACGCAAAATGCGGTTGAAAAGCTCCCGAAAACCGATATCTGCATGAACCATTGTTATACCAATCATTTTTTGTTCGTCGATTTCAATGTGCTTTTCGTACGGACACAGGAAATACGCTCCGCTACGCTTATTGGCAGCTAAAGCCTCAGATAGTGGGCAGACAAGAAGGATGTCTGGGGAAATTTCTGTCACCCCGGGAGCATATAGCTCGACCATTTTGAATTTTGGATTAGCGCTGCCCGGAGTCGGCGTGGTTGACTCAAATTCAAGCTCGTCAATTATTAGTGCAAGGCTTATTTCCATAAGCACCTCCTAAGTTGAAGTACTGTGTCGGGTTATTTTACATGATATAGTGAGAAATTACAATGGAAATGATATATTTTTGGTTAGGTTTACATTGTTAATTGCAAATATTTGCGATAAAATTAGCTACAAAAAAATCAAACATGAGGTGTTTATAAATGTCAACTCCCAGAGAGAATTTCTTAAAGCTCGTAAAAAATGATGACCCGCACTGGTTGGGAGACCCATTCACATGCTTCAATTGCATGGAAGGGCCACCAGGCTTACCTTATTTAATTGATGCTGCTGGGCTTGCGCACAATCGTGTGACAAAAGGCGGAATTGATGTGCCTGATGCATGGGGTGTTATATGGGATTGGCCAGATGACCAACCGGGGCCGACGCCTAATACAATAGGTGACAAAAAGGTAATTAAAGACATTACCCGCTGGCGCGAATTCTTTGAGTTTCCTGATTTAGACAATCTAGATTGGACTGCTTCAGAGGCGCTTGCAAAATCTGTTGACCGTGAGAATAAGCTGGTTATGGTTCAATCGCCGCGCGGTATGTTCGAATTTACCCACGCTATGATGGGATTTGAAGAGGCGCTTGAGAACTTCTTGCTTGAACCCGACGATATGTATGAGCTGCTTTCGGCATATACCGACTGGAAAATCAAAGCTGCAGGGCTTACGATTGACCATATGAAACCAGACATGATAGCGAACTTCAGCGATTGGGGCAGCAAAATACAATTGTTCCTGCCGCCGAGAGTCTGGCGTGAAATTTTGAAGCCGCACTATGCAAGATTCTTTGGATATATCAAGTCACGAGGTGTTATAACTGTAAACCACAACGATAGCTATGGCATGGATATTTGCGAAGACATGGTCGAAATCGGCATTGATGTCTGGCAAGGAGTTACTCCTGAGAATGACTTGCATGAGGTTGTAAGCAGAACCGGCGGGAAGCTGATGCTTTGGGGTGGCGTGGATATGTCGTCAATTGACTACCCTGGTGTAACAGAAGAGGAAATCCGCTCACATTTCCGCGAAGTGCTTGATAAATATGCACCGACAAAACGCTTTTTGCCGATGTTCAGTTCATGGTTGCCGATATATCCGGGCGTCAAGGAGATTGGTTGCGACGAGATGGAAAAATACGGCGCAGTTGTTGCAAAGAGGGTTTTTGGATAGTCGGATAGATTTTAAAAAATTAATTGCGAGGGCTTATGTCAGCGAGACTAAGCCCTCGTTTTGTACTTTCAAATAAACCAAATTGTCACGGTTTGGAATTATTTTCAGAAAACACTAAAGTTTTGTCACAATGTGCCGAAAATAGAATCAGAAGCGAAGAGCAAGGATGTGTTGAAGCGGGAGATGAAGACTGAAAATTTCCGCAGATTACACCGGCCATTTCAAAAGAAGATAGTGCTTCAAACTGTCATCAACCTTTAAGGGGATACGCGCGCCTAAGAGGGTTAATGAATATAAAAACACCGAGGGGTAAGGATGCCCCGGCTCAAGAGAAAGGAAGCAAAGATCATGCGTATAAACAATAACATTACGGCTATCAACAGCCACAGACAGTACGGTATCAACAGTGGCAATATCGGTAAGAACATGGAAAAACTGAGTTCAGGTTTCCGCGTAAATAGAGCAGCCGACGATGCAGCCGGACTCGCAATCTCTGAAAAAATGCGTGCTCAAATTCGTGGATTGAACATGGCGAGTAAGAACAGCCAGGACGCGGTCTCACTCGTGCAGACGGCAGAAGGTGGAATGCAGACCATTCAGGATATCCTACAGAGGATGCGCGAACTGGCAGTGCAATCAGCATCCGACACCAATCAAAACGAAGTTGACCGTGAAGCGCTTCAACTGGAACTTGTACAGCTTGGCGATGAAATCGATCAGATTGCAAGCACGACCGAGTTTAATAGAATGCAACTGCTTGATGGTTCGAGAGCCGCGGAAGATCCAAATATTACTGATGTTGATCACCTGGGGCACCTGACCATTCAAGCCGGTGCAAACCACAGTCAAACCATGACCATTGCAATTGGTGCAATGAGCTCATCGGGGCTGGGTGTGATTGTAGCTGACGCTGCGGACACGCTTCCGACAGATGCAACAGACCTGAGCGATGGTGAGATCAATATTTCCAGCAGAGTCAACGCAGAGGAAACCATCAAGCGTATTGATGATGCGCTAAACTGTGTGTCGATGCAAAGAGCGCAACTCGGTGCGTTCCAGAACCGACTTGAGTTCAAAATTCAAAACCTGAATAATCAGGCAGAGAATGTCTCGGCTGCTGAGAGCAGGATTCGTGATGCAGACATGGCCAAAATGATGACTGAGTTCACGAAGAATAACATACTATTCCAAGCATCTACTGCGATGTTGGCACAGGCAAATTCATTGCCGCAGAGTGTATTGCAACTACTTGGATAAAGTAGCCGAAGCAATAAAATGTAGGCCGCATAGCGGTACAGCTCCTCAATTGTTATTGCGCGTGTATTGCAGCCCGAACCTTTCGGTTCGGGCTGTAGTGCAAAAAAGTAAATGCAATCCTCCAAATGTTATTCCGGGACGGTATACATTGAAGCATCTTATTTGGGTTCAGCGGTTTTTTACTGGTTATCAGTTTGTAAAATATTTGATAAAATTATGTAAAGTTTCACTCAAAAATCCCGATAATGTTTATTGAAAACAAAAATAATTGCATGGAGGCACATATAAATTTTAGAAGATTCACGGAGCAAAGGATATGCTTACGGAGACCGGAGTGAAAGGAAGCGTGTATTGCTATGCGTATACAAAACAATATTACAGCAGTAAACAGCCACAGGCAATATAACATCAACAACAGAAACATTGGCAAGAATATGGAGAAATTAAGCTCAGGCTTTCGTGTCAATCGTGCCGCTGATGATGCAGCCGGACTTGCGATTTCAGAGAAAATGCGTGCGCAGATCCGTGGATTGAACCAAGCTTCCAGAAACAGTCAAGATGCGATTTCTCTTGTTCAAACAGCCGAGGGGGGAATGCAGACTATTCAGGACATTCTCCAGCGTATACGTGAGCTTGCTATCCAGGCTGCATCGGACACAAATCAGGATGAAGTTGACCGTGAAGCGCTTGATCTTGAAGTCGGTGAGCTTCTTGGAGAGATTGACCAAATCGCAGAAACAACAGAGTTTAATAGGATGGCTCTGCTTGATGGAAGATTCAATCCGGATCATGTGGCAAGTGGCGGAACATTGCCGGATGGTGTTTTGGCTGATGATTTAAGAAACTTGTTTATTCAAGCAGGGGCAAACCATGGCCAGACCATGACCATAACAATCCGCTCAATGACTATGCAAGGGCTGGGTCTTGAGGGTGCCGGGGTGAATTCGGATGACGACCCCATCACCGGTGGCGAAGACAGAGTTTCAGTGCATTCTCGTGAGGCTGCCTCATATGCAATTGACAGAATTGACAGTGCGCTTAATTGTGTTTCCATGATGCGTGCAGAACTTGGTGCATTTCAGAACAGACTGGAGTTCAAAATTCAAAATCTTGACAATCAGGCTGAGAATGTGGCGGCAGCCGAGAGCCGTATTCGAGATGCTGACATGGCAAAACTTATGACAGAGTTTACAAAGAATAATATTTTATTCCAGGCCTCAACGGCGATGCTTGCACAGGCAAATGCTCTGCCTCAGGGTGTGTTGCAGCTTCTTGGATAGTATCATTTGAATATTGCTGCCCGAACCGTAAGGCTCGGGCAGTTGTCATAGTGAGCCGCTTTGACGGCTATATATAGTGTGCTTTAGCGATGTGTCTAAAGAGCGTTAAAAACGAATAAAGCAGAGGGCTGGACAATGAACAAAAAGAAAAAAAGAAATTCAAAACCGCCCCAAGCGCTGGTGCGGCTTTCGCAATGCATGATAGTCAAAAATGAAGAAAAGAATATAGAAAAAGCTTTGTCATGGGCAAGAGGTATCGCCTTCGAGCAAATTGTTGTAGACACGGGTTCAACGGACAAAACAGTAGAGATTGCAGAGAATATGGGTGCAAGAGTATACCATTTTGAGTGGATTAATGACTTTTCTGCTGCGAAAAATTTTGCCATAGAAAAAGCGTCTGGTAACTGGATTGCATTGCTTGATGCTGATGAGTATTTATCCGAAAAAGACGCAAAAACCCTTATGACGATTCTAAAGAAAATACGTGCAGATCAAGATATGCGCGAAAAGTGTCTGGTGCTTAATGTTCCGCTTGTCAATGTTGATGAAAAGGGCAACCCCATGTCAGTGTATGATCAGGAACGCTTTTTTCGCAACATAAAGGCCGCGCGTTACAAGGGCAAAATCCACGAGATGATTGATATGCCGCCGGAGCATGTTTTCAGGGTTGATGAAATTACAGTTATCCATACTGGGTATGCGAAGTCGGTGTATGATGAAACCGGCAAGGCGGGGCGCAATATTGGTATGCTTCGTGCGGAATTGCTTGAAAGGCCGGATGACCTCAATCTCAAAGCGTTTTTGGCCGATGCGCTGAAAGTAAGGGGTCAGCAAGGTGATAGCTTAGAGGCTGACAGGCTCTATCTGGACGTTGTCAACGGAATCGGAGTCTATGAGCAGCTAAAGAAAGGGGCATATAAACATCTTATTGAAAAGTGTTTAAACATGCCTGATAGGCTTTCTGATGCCGAGGTGTTGAGTCTTAAAGCATTGGCGGATTTTCCTGAGGATATAGACCTAGGATATTTCTATGGCGAGGTTTTGAATAGAAAAGGGGAGTTTCTTGCTGCACAAAGCCGACTGCAAGAATGTGAAAGAAGGCTCATTAACGCAGTGTCACTGGATGTGGCAACAATGATTATGGCAAAACCAATTTTGTTGTTCCATCAACTGGCGGTTGCAGCACAGGGGCTTGGAGATCTGCCGGGGTTGGTCAGATATGCAACTATGGCGCTTCTTGCGGATAAAACACAGTCTGGGGTGCTAAGCCCATATATTGGAGCGCTACTGAAACGTGATACATCTGAGGATGAAGTTAAACTCTTACTTTCGAAAATTTATGACATGGACAATCCAAAAGATCTGATTATCATTGCCCGTGCAGCTAAGGATTGTGGGGCTTTGGATTTTGCCAGAAAAATACTTGTGGAAATTGAAGATAAGTGTAAAGCCTAGAATGCGAAGTGTGACATATTCATTACGATTAGTGCAGAACACTTGACATTTTGCATACCGCTACGGTACAATCCGAGCGTGTTCAGTATAGTAGTTCGATAGACAAGGGGTATGTTCATCAAGAGGAAAGGGGTGACTGTCAGTGCCAAAGGCTTCGGGTGTTAAAGTGGTTTCGCAGAATAAAAAAGCGTATCATGAATATATTATACTTGAAAAATTCGAGGCCGGTATTGAATTGTTTGGAACTGAAGTCAAATCCATCAGACAAGGCAACCTCAACCTCAAAGAGGCATTTTGCATGATTAAAGACGGTGAGCTTTTTGTTCGCGGGATGCATATCAGTCCATATGAAAAAGGCAATATTTTCAACCGTGACCCTATGCGGCACAAGCGATTGCTGATGCACAAGCGTGAAATCACGCGGCTGTATGGGAAAATCAAGCAAGATGGGCTGGCGCTGATACCTATTTCTGTGTATTTTAAAAACTCAAATGTAAAGCTTGAAATCGGGCTTGCCAGAGGTAAGAAGTTGCACGATAAGCGTGAGACAGCGGCAGAAAAATCTTCAGCACGTGAGATGGATAGACAACTTAAAGAACGCATGTTAAAATGATCGTAATAGAATAGTTGAGGCATATGCGGGTTTCGTGTGAAGCATGACGGCGCTTAGCATGTGTGCTCTAAAAGAAGGAAGGAAATATACAAATGTCAGAGAAAAGCAACCCAATCGTAACCATAGAAATGGAAGATGGTAGTGTGATGAAGGCTGAACTGTATCCTGAGATTGCACCCAATACAGTCAATAATTTTATTGCACTTATTAAAAAAGGATTTTACGATGGACTTATTTTCCATAGAGTAATTCCCGGATTTATGCTGCAAGGTGGTTGTCCGCTCGGCGAAGGCTATGGCGGACCCGGATACGGCATAAAAGGTGAGTTTTCGCAAAATGGATTTGAGAATAATCTCAAACATACACGTGGTGTGCTCTCGATGGCACGTTCACAAGCACCTGATTCGGCGGGCAGCCAGTTCTTCGTAATGCACGAGGTATCGCCCCATCTTGATGGTTCGTATGCAGCGTTTGGTAAGGTCATAGAGGGCGACAGTGTTATTGATGCGATTGCCAAACAAGATACGAATTTTGCCGATAAGCCGAAAGCAGATCAGCGTATGAAAAAAGTTACAGTAGAAACATTCGGAGTGGACTACCCAGAACCTGAAATGGTTTAGCATATAATCACCGTCTTTTGAACCAAATTCGAGTCCAACGAAGTGGCTCGGATTTGGAGAGGAGGAGCAACGAAGTGAAGTAGATGCTCGCCCCGTGACGAGCGAAACGAAACGGAGTTTGCGACGACGAGGGGCTGTAAAGGTTTCGACGGGGGTATGGAGGCGTAAATAGCGGGCGGAGGTGCCGACTCCTAAAACGGCAAACCTTATAAATTAAAGAACAACGATAACGTAGTTCTGGCAGCCGCTTAAGGCAGCCCGTCCTCCCCGGAAGTTCCACGATCCGGGATAGGGCGTCGATTAGTGGAGAACGTGTGTGTAGTAAGCTTTGCCTACGCCATGAACAATGAAGCTACCAAACCATAACCGCTTGACGGATTGCGCTGTGGTGAGGAAAATGGGCGAAAGCCCGGAATAACCGTCTGCGCCCGGAGAAGTTTGCGTTAAAGTGCTTTCGGACAGGAGTTCAATTCTCCTCAGCTCCACCATACGAGTATTACACGAACTCACCTATTATTTCAAAGGCGGCTTTGCCGTTACGGTTTGGTTGTGATACTAATAAAGCATACAGTTTTGGTTTATCCATCACTGTATGCTTTATTTTGCAGGCATCTGCTTTATGATTTGGATGCTTTTTGGTTTTGTATTTGTAGCAGCCCCATTAGATAAGCCCAAACACTCCACCGATAACAGTCAGCCATAATGCCATAATTATAATCATAAAGATTTGGATAGGCAGTGAACTGATAAACATATCCTTAATCGAATAGTATCCTTTAGAGTATGTGAGTAGCGGAACCGTATCAAGTGGGAGCAGAAAACATGCGCAACCTGCAATGGCCGCAACCAGCATCATAAGTACTGGTGACGAACCAGCTCCGACTGCGAGTGCAATCAACGGAGCGCTCATAATTACTACCAGTGAAGGCGCTACGGGGATGAAAACCAGCAAGGCAAAGAAAAGCGCTGCCGCAAATGCGATCAAAATCGGGGTTGGTACACTCAGTACTGGCAGTGCCGATACGATAAAGTCGCTTACGCCATTTAGAACCATCAAGTTTCCGAGTGATATAACTGTGGCAATCAGAAAGACAGAATCCCAGCCTATACTGCTTGCAAAAGTATCGAATTTCAACACTTTCAGCCTTGGAATGCAAAGCACACATGCTCCAAGTAAGGTGACGACCATAATGTTTATTCCGCTGACCCAAGAAGAAGCGATCCATAGCGACATCATGATGCCTGTGATAATCAGGGCGATGATTTCGGGTCTGGTCATTTTTTTTGGGATTTCAAGTTTTTCTATGAAGTTTTTTACCATATCTTCACTTATTTCAGCGGGTTTGTGCACTTTCAAAATAATCCACCACGCGACAGGTAGTGTTACTATTGAAATCGGAACTCCGGCGGCCATCCATTGTACAAATGGGATTGTCAGGCCTGTGTGGATATAGAGCTCATTCAGAGCTAAGAGGTTTATAGTGCTGCCGATTGGCGTCATAAACGCCCCAATCATAGTTGCAACAGGCACGGCAATCATGAAAGTTCGACCGGAGCGCTTTTTGTCCTCCGGATTTTCATATAACTCAAGAAAGCTCAAAGCAATGCCCATAAATACTGCACAAGTAGGTACGCTTGAAACGAATCCTGACAAAATGACAATGGTTGTCATGAGTGCCAGCAGCATGAGTTTGATATTTTTCCCAAAACGACGTAAAAGCGCAACGAGTATACGCCGAGACAAGGGCAAGGTGGTAAATGCTGCTGAAATTCCAAAAGAGGCGATGACAAAAAGTATGACGGGATTTGCTACGCCTGAGAGGGCAGCGCCGAATGTCGGAGCAACACCCAGAACCGGCATCAGCCCCAGAAAGAAAAAACATATGTGAAGAACCCGAAATGGTGCAGTGATGAGCATTACAAGGAAAGCTAACAGCATTCCAATTGTCCTAATCCCGCTCACGGAGAGACCACCTGTTTCAGGAATAAAGCTCATTACGATCAAAATTGCTGCTGTAAGTGCGATGCCAAAATAATGTCTTGGATTCATGGTTCACGACCTTTCCAAATTATTTAATTGACTAAGGAAATGCTTTCTGCTAGGCTATATTTAAAGGCTTATGCAGTCGGAGTATCCATCGTTTGACTCCGGGGATGCACGAATATTCAATAAGGAGTGTTCTTATGATTATTACTATTAGCGGTCAATATGGTTCCGGAGGTAATGAGATAGGCAGAAGTCTGGCTGAGATATTTGGGTACAAGATTCTTGATTCTCAGTTGATTGTGCGTGCCAGGGAAATCTATGCTCAAACAAGCAAAAGTGCTGACAGGCCTGATTGGTGGCCCAGCCGCAGCCTCACTTCATACAATGAAGCAAATGACTTTCCGCGTTTGGATAGTGCGCTGGGACAGGCAGAGCTAAAGCTAAAGACAGACCTTATTACTTCGGACGAAACATTCGGGGATTACGGAGATGAAACAGAAAACGTAAGAAAGGCAATGCTTGAAGCTCAGTCACGAGCCATTTTAGAGTATAGCGAAGGCGGGGGATGTGTTATTTTCGGAAAATGCTCCGACTATATTCTTCGCGATCATAAGGATACAATCAGAGCGTTTAGTAAGGCAGATATGGAAGTGCGTATAAAGCGGATTATGAATTTATATAACATGAACATGGACAAAACTACCGGTTCCAAATGGCTACCCCCATCATATACGCTTCAGGAAGCCGGACAATTTCTCGATATGGAACGCAGGGACGCTATTGCGCTTATCTATTCAACGGACAAACGCCGCAGCGACTTGTTCGAATTTCTTACCGGAGAAAAATGGGGTGCCGGAGACTACATAGACTATCATATTAGTGGCAACGATGAAAACCTAGATAATCAGACAAATATGTTTCTGGAGTTTATCAGAGAAAGGATTTAAAGATAAAGCCTTTCTGTGTCTTTGACAGTCAAGTTATGTATTCATTTTCAAAACGGCTTTGATTGCTTTGCCGCTTAGGCTATCTGCCATAGCCTTGTTAATAGCGTCAAAATCATAGTATGTGATTAATTTGTCGAATGGAAATCTGCCGTTTATATAATGATTCATGATTTCTGGAATAAAGACCTTAGGGTTGGAATCACCCTCAACGACCCCTATGAGTGACTTGGATACGCTCATCAAGTCAAGCTCAACATTGATTGTCAAATTACCGCCGCCGCCAACAACAACGGTTGCACTTCCGGCTTTGGTACATTGCAGCGACATTTTTGTGCAATGTTCGTTTCCGGTGGTATCAATGCTATGGTCGGCTCCGAGGCCGGTCAGTTTCCGTATTTCAGCGACGGCATCCGGAGTGTTTGTTGTGTTGATAATATGTGTTGCGCCCAGCTCCAACGCAGTTTCTAGCCTGCTGGGGGTTCTGTCCACTCCGATAATCATGCCGCAGCCTGAAACCTTAGCTGCCATGATTGAGCTGAGACCAACGCTCCCACAGCCAAAAACGGCAATTGATGAGCCCGGCTTTGGCCGTAAACGATTCCAAACTGCACCTGCTCCGGTCTGAATGCCACAGCCCAGTGGGCCGGTTATTTCGAGCGGCACAGTTTCAGGAACTTTAACAGCACAGCGTTTGTTAACGACAACATATTGTGCAAATGATGACTGACCGAACATCGTTGCAAGCGTTTTTCCGTCCTGACTGAGCCGGGATGTGCCATCAGGCTGCACCCCTCCGAAGTTTATTGCAGGAAACAAGTCGCATGTTGTTGGATTGCCGCTGAGGCAACTGACGCATTTGCCGCACGAAGCGAATGAAAAAGTGACTTTGTCATTCACTTTAAATTCCTCGACATCAGCTCCGAGTTTCTCGACAATGCCGCAGCCTTCGTGCCCTAAAACTGCCGGAAGCGGAACGGGCAGAGCCTGTATTCTCGCCAATTCGTCGGTATGGCAAATACCACTGGCGGTTATTTTGACAAGCATTTCTTCGCTACGCGGCTCGTCAAGTTCGACACTTTCGATGAGAAACGGCGCTCCCGGATTTTTGACAATTGCTGCTCTTATTTGCATTTTCAGCCCTCCCAGAATAATACAAAGCGTTAGTCCATGAAGCTACGGAATATTGATTTTACCCGCCGATAACCCCGAATCCGACCAAAAATGCAAATGCCGAAGCCAATAGGCAATAGATACTGAATATATAAAATTTGCTGCTGTTGATGAGCACTTTTATAAACTTTATTGCGAAAATTCCGCAAATAGCGGCCGTAATAAATCCGGCAAGCCAATAAAGCGGCTCGATTTCAATGGTGTCAGTCCTGACAATGTCAAAAAGATATACCAAACCTGAGCCTAATATAATAGGAATTGAAAGGATAAATGAATATCTGACTGCAAATTCTTTTGTCAGTCCGCTGAGGACTCCGCCAAAGATAGTGCTGCCGCTTCGTGATAGGCCGGGTACCAGTGCGCAGGCCTGTGCAAGCCCCACCATCCAGGCTGATTTAAGGGGTGCGTTTTTTTCTGTGAAATTACCTTTGTTTAGTTTGTCAACAAGATACATGAGCGTTGCTGTTAATATGAGCATCGTTGCGACGACAAAAATATTTTCGAGCATGTCGTCAATTCCGAGAAGTACCATAGAAACCCCGACAATGGCAGCGGGAATTGAGCCAATAATGACCATGAGCAGGAACCGGCGTTCGGGCGTTTTGAAATTTGCTTTGCCCTTAAAGCAGTCGCCGATTGCTGAAAAAAATTCTCGAATCAGCATCCATATGTCTTTATGAAACATGATGAATACAGACAGCAATGTTGCCAGGTGTAAAAACACGGTAAAAGCCATGTTTGATTCATAACTTTCTCCGAATGTCGCGTGGAAAATAACCAAGTGACCTGAGCTGGATACGGGGAGGAATTCGGTGATGCCCTGGATTGCTCCTGCCAGCAGTGCTTGGAGGAATGTCAAAAAATCACGTCCAATCTTAACCTAATAAGCGCGGGCAGCAAAAGGCTGCCCAAGTGAGCGCAGCCGGGTGCGTCTACACATTATACATGTATTGCGGCATCTTAACAACACAAATATTTTAGCAAAAATAAATAGAAGCTATCAGCAACACCCTGTAAGCCTGGTATGCTGGGGTGTTACTAATGATTTTCAGGGATGCTCTAAGCTTCCTGTGAAGATTCCCCTCCTTGGAGGGGTGCCACGAAGTGGCAGGGTGGTGCTCTTTTATCTCGCCCCCAAAGACCACCCCGTCAGGCTTCGCCTGCCACCCCTCCAAGGAGGGGAATAAAGTCAAATGTCAGGAATTCCCTCGACAGCAAAACCATCAGCAACAC
>WQUY01000052.1 GCA_009781855.1 Oscillospiraceae bacterium
TCGACCTTAACTAAAATTGCTGTGTGATGCTACGTTTATACGAAATTTTTGCGCCTTTGCAGAAGGCTTTTTTGCTTTGTTTAAAAGTGCTGATTATCATGTATTACGCTTTCACACTTTCTCCTGTTATTGATTGGCCGCATTGACAATGGCTGCAAAAGATTCAGGCTTTAATGATGCACCGCCGATTAGCCCACCGTCTATGTCCGGCTGAGCAAGCAAGTCCGCTGCATTATTGTCGTTCATTGACCCTCCATATTGAATGGTCATAGCCTGCGCAATTTGGTTATCATACAAAGCGGCCAAAACCTTGCGAATAACAGCGCATACATTCTGCGCATCATCGGGAGTTGCTGTCATCCCGGTACCAATCGCCCATATGGGTTCGTATGCAATAATAACTTTACAGACTTGCTCTTTCGAAATACCGGTGAGTGCAGCTTTAACCTGCATGGTTACAAAGTCGTTTGTAACACCTATCTCTCGCTGCTTAAAGCTCTCGCCCACACAGACGATGGGACGCAACCCGGCACTCAATGCGGCATGGGCTTTCTCCTTGACCATTTCATCTGTCTCGTAATAATACGCACGCCGCTCACTATGCCCGACTATTACATAGCCGACGCCAAGCTCAGAGAGCATACCGGCCGATATCTCTCCTGTGTAAGCTCCTGAAATATGCTGGCTCATGTTTTGCGCGCCAACGCCAATCCCAGTATTCTTAAAGGATTCAATCGTTGATGGCAACAACACCGAAGGGGCGCAAATAACCGCCTCACACCAGTCTTTAAAACCCGGAATCTTCGGGAGCAGCTGATCTGAAAAGGCCTTGACCTGGGATGAAAGCATATTCATCTTCCAATTACCTGCAATAATTGTTTGTCTGAGTTGTTTGTTCATAAATAAAAAAGATCATTCCTTTCGTGGTTGCGGTACGATGAGGACGTCATACCCCACATCAGTTGCGGCATGATGCAGTGCAATGCGGGCTTCGCCTGAGTTTGCCCTATGCGTCAAGCAGACAGGCGATACCCGGAAGTATCTTGCCTTCCATGAATTCAAGAGAAGCGCCTCCGCCGGTTGAGATGTGCGTGATTTTATCTTCAAGCCCGAACTTGCGTACCGCTGCAGCCGAATCCCCACCGCCAATGATAGAGATTGCATGAGACTGCGCAACCGCATTTGCAACAGCTTTTGTACCTTCGGCAAACTTCGAAAATTCAAACACACCCATCGGCCCATTCCAAACAACTGTTTTGGCTGCGATTATTTCATTTACAAATGCCTCAACAGCCTTTGGGCCAATGTCCAGCGCCATCATACCATCGGGAATCTCGTTGCTCAAAACTGTTTTCGGTTCCGTATTATTGGAAAACTCTGACCCTGCAATCGAATCAACAGGAAGAAGCAGTTTGACCCCACGCGTTTTTGCATTTTCGAGCATTTTCAATACATTTTCTATTTCATTGTCTTCACAAAGCGAGTTGCCGATGCGCCCACCTTGAGCTTTGAAGAACGTATAGGCCATCCCGCCGCCGATTATAATAGAATCGGCGATTTTCATAAGATTATTGATAACCCCCAGCTTATCAGAAACCTTTGCACCGCCAAGTATCGCAACCAATGGCCTCTTTGGAGCAGAAATCGCACCGCCTATATGATCAAGTTCTTTCTTGAGTAAAAATCCTGAAACGGCAGGCAGATAATGAGAAACACCCTCTGTCGATGCATGGGCACGATGGACGCTGCCAAAAGCGTCTGAGACAAAAATATCTGCCATATCTGCAAGCTTCTTCGCAAATTCAGGGTCATTTTTTTCTTCTTCTTTATGAAAACGGGTATTTTCAATGAGCATGATTTCTCCAGGCTGAAGCCCCTTTGCCAGCGAGACAGCATCAGACCCTATGACATCTTTCGCCATTTTCACAGGCTTGCCCAGATGCTTCGCCAAACACACTGCCACCGGAGCAAGAGAAAACTCCGACCTAAATTCACCCTTTGGCCGCCCAAAATGAGAACATGCTATAACCGCCGCGCCTTGCTCAAGTAGGTAGTTTATCGTCGGCAATGCAGCAACAATGCGCCCCTCATCAGTTATTTCACCAGTTTCCTTATCAAGTGGTACATTAAAGTCACACCGCAGTAGAACCTTCTTTCCTTTGACTTCCACATCTTTCACGGATTTTTTGTCATAGCTCGTTGCATTTCCAGTACTCATGTTTTTAAAAATCCTTTCAAAAATGACTTTGCTATAGAACATATCGTATTTAAGTTTAACGTAAAATCAAGGCATTATCAATATTTATTTTATGGGGTAATCCATTCGGATTACCCCATAATCTCAAAAGTTTATACAATTATCTGCACTCTAAAATAATGGCGCTTCAGGCTGATGATCCACAGGTGGCTGCTCAGGTGGTTGCTGAGGCTGTTGTTCAGGTGGTTGCTCAGGTGGTTGCTCAGGTGGTTGCTCAGGTGGTTGCTCAGGAGGTGTCTCGGGTGTCTGCTGAGGCGGCTGCTGCTCAGGTGGTTGCTCAGGAGGTGTTTCGGGTGCCTGCTGAGGCGGTTGCTGCTCAGGTGGTTGCTGAGGCGGCTGCTCAGGAGGCGTCTCAGGTGTCTGTCCATCCGGTGGCGTTTGATCAGCAGGCGGCGTCTCCTCAGGATCCTGCTCAGTTTCAGGCGAAGGACCATAGTAAATCACCCGGTTTTGAACATTATAGCGACTTCTTCCTATTGACCAAGTTTCAATAATTTCACCATCAGCATCATGCTTGTTCATAAAGACTTCTACCAAAAACCCTGTCTGTCCAGGCAAATCTACAACTTGCTGGCCAGGCGCAAGCTCCGGGTCAGGACGTCTAATCACCGGAAAATTATTCGTTTCCAGAGTCACAAAATGTGAAGTAAAGGTATAGTCATCGACCCTTGTACCATGAATCCTTGCAGTAATCACATAGCTATCATCAACAGCTACTTCAATCTTGATGGGGTAATCGCGATCATTTCTAAATCTCAAATCCCTTTGTCCCCAAACAATAGTGGAATCGTGTCCCAACGGAAGATAAGAGACCGTCAGTCCGTGTGGGTGTCGCTCAAGAACTTCAAGGTTTGCACGCAGCACTGCCCAATAAATTGTCGATGAAGTCTGACAAATACCGCCGCCCGGCAAATCGATAAGCCGCCCATCACCAAACGCTCCAGCAGGCCGGAAGCCTCTCGAAGCCAAACGCTGCCCAACGATACCATTGAAAGAGAACACCTCACCGGGGTTCAGCCTTGTTCCGTCTATAAACTCAGCGGCAAGGGCAACATTATGACGACGCGCCGCAGTGCCTCCGACATTGGTTGACCTTTCAGAAAGCACATCTCTAAAAATCATGCTATCGAGTTCCTCTGTGGTCATCTCCGGCTCCAAAGTAACAAGCGGTATCACGATCATATCACCGCGCTGCGCATTCTCCAGCTTGGCAAACGCCGCAGCCAGGTCAAATGTAACGCCCGAAGAACTCTGTGTGGCCGCAAAGGCCACAGGATCATAAACTGCCGAAACAGCTTCAACATTTATCGTATCGAAAAGCAGTTGCAAATCTACATCATACTCATCAGCCATTTCTGGCGTATACGCCACGGTAAGATGCCTCTGTTCATCTCTGGCGCGGAACAGCGTTTCGACTGTGAGCACAAAAACGCTGTCTTCATCAGCAGGCATTATTCCGGTACCAACCACTATGGTTATACTCTCGCTGCTCAAATCATGGGCAGCATCAACCAAGGCATGATTAAACGCCCTTGTATACTCGGAAACGATCTCTCGGACAAAATCCTCATCAAAAAACGCCTCGCTGACATCTTGAAGGTCTGTGGTTTCCAAGTGCGCTCGGATAAAGGTTAGATTGTTTTCAAAAAGATTGCCGGCTCGGCCAATTACAAATGCAGCTTCAGCCGCCTCCTGAGCGTTAAGCGCAAACCCGACATCATTACCAAATATTGTGAAGCTGTCGCCATTGGGAAACTCAACAGTGACTGAAACATCGTCAGCGTTGCTCTCATAACCGGCAGCAATCAGGGCATCTACAGCCTCATCTATGCTAAGGCCGCCGATATTCACCCCATTGGTCACCACATTTGGAAAAATGGTATCCACACTGCGCACATAAAACACAAGCGCAACCAGAAGTGCCGAAACACCAACCAGCAGAATCAGGATAATTGCCAATATCACTTCGGCACTACTCCTGGGCCCCTTACGTTTTTTTGCCCGCGGCTTTTTTTCTTGCGGTGCTGCCTTGGCTTTCATAGCTGGACGCTTCTCCGCCCGGCCTCTTGAGCTAATTAATCTTATATTCCCCACAACAATCTCCTATATCATCAGTCAATAGTCAATCAATAAAAATTATATAAAAGTATTAAGCGTATTATACACCATTTAAGAGGAGTTTCGTATTACAACTTTATTACTTTTTTGCAAACAAGTTGTATCATAAATGTATCGCAAGTCTACTTCTATGCTATTTCTTTTAAAAACTCGGTTTGCGCTACACTAAATCCTGGCTGCCCACAAGCCTTCTTCCACCAAATAATCCTGATTGCAAAGGCCGCTTATTAAATAACGTTAGCTGTGACTCTTCTTCCGCAGACTCTGCCTGCCAAGGCTTACTTATTTGTGTCCGCTGCCTTGTTTGAGCTTCAAGCAATTCACCAATCAGTGTTGTCGATAGCATAAAACCCTTTGGCGTAAACCGCCATCGCCCATCCTTATACTGCGCCCATCCATGCGTCTCATATTTTTTAAGAAGCTCCAAGACATAATCCATCTTCAACCTGTAAATGCTGTAGTATTCCTGCTCAGAAATGCCATGAGCAGTCCTCAGTCTGAGCATCAGGTACTCACCGGCATTTTCAAAATCAGACATTTCCTCGCTATATTCAACAACAACCTGACCCAAAGACACACGATCAATATATTTTTCCAAATCCTCAATGAAGCTGTAGCGGCAGCGCCCGACATATGAGTGTGCCCCAGGCCCAAATCCAATGTATTCTTGGCCAAGCCAATATTTGAGGTTATGCTTGGATTCATATCCTTTTTTGGCAAAGTTCGAAATCTCATACTGCCTGTACCCAAAGCGCGCCAACGTTTCAACCGCATAAAGATACATATCTGCCTGAGCATCATCATCCGGCAAAAAAGGCGAATCTTTGAAGATGTACAGCTGTGTTCCCTCTTCGATTTTCAGGCCATAGCATGAAATATGTTCAGCCTTTAGCGCGGTGGCCTTGGCAATGGTTTCAGACCAGGCTTCTTTATTCTGGGAAGGCAGGCCATAAATTATGTCAACACTGATATTATCAAACCCTGCTTGCCTTGCAAAACTGACTGTCTGCTCAGCTTCGGCAATGGTATGGGTTCTGCCTAAATTCTTCAGCATTTTATCGTCAGCGCACTGCACCCCTATGGACAACCTGTTAAATCCCGCACGCTTTAGTTTTGTCAGTTCTTCTTTTGTTATTCCGCCGGGATTTATTTCTGCCGTCACCTCAGAATCAAGCAGCACATGCCCATGCTTCTTTAGTGCGTTGAGGATACTCACCAGCCGACTGGCTCCGAAGTAACTTGGCGTACCCCCTCCAAAATAAACCGTGTCAATAATAAACCCGTCGAGTTGTGCAGAGTATTCTTCAATATGCTTTATGATTGCACTGCTGTATACCTGCATCAGCTTGTCGTTCCCGGCAAGGGAATAGAAATTGCAATATGCGCATTTGCTAACGCAAAACGGAATGTGTATATATATACCTATTCGCTTGTCCATGGTAATCATCCTGCTCTATAGTTGTTCTTCTATGTTTGTTCTTAAGCCGACCAAACTCATATCTACCCAGTACCACATAATATCAATTATTATCACTTCTTTCAACATCTTTTCCCTAAAATTTTTTGAATTTTTTCTAAAATATCGAATCATTTTCATTTGATTTTTTGTTAAAAAGCCAGTATAATTGCCTTGATGCTGTAAACACTTTAACTAATCGGAGGAATTCAAATGAGTTTGAAAATCGGAATAACTGGATTTGGTAGAATTGGCAGGCTCGTATTCAGAGCTGCCATAGAGCGTGGAATTGAAGTCACAGCAATAAACGATTTGATGGAGCCTGACTATATCGCTTATATGCTTAAATACGACTCTATTCATGGCAGGTTTAACCACGACATATCATACACAGACAAGAGCCTCATAGTAGATGGCAAATCCATAGCCACATATTCTGAAATGAACCCTGAAACTATCGCCTGGAAAGACAGCGGCGTTGAATACCTCATAGACGGCACTGGGGTATTCACAACCATTCCAAAAGCATCTGCCCACCTTAAAACCGGTATTAAAAAAGTCATTTTAACTTCTCCGTCATCCGACGTTCCCATGTTTGTCATGGGCGTTAACGAAAACAAATACAACAGCTCTATAGACATTGTTTCAAACGCTTCCTGCACAACAAACTGCCTGGCCCCGATGGCAAAAATCCTTAATGATAAATGGGGTATAGAAACCGGACTTATGACCACGGTTCATGCAACTACAGCAACACAAAAGACGGTTGACGGAATATCAAAGAAAGACTGGAGAGGCGGTCGGGCTGCCTCGGCAAACATCATACCATCCTCTACAGGCGCAGCGGCCGCCGTTGGCAAGGTCATTCCCGAGCTCAATGGCAAACTCACCGGAATGTCGATGCGTGTGCCAACCATAAACGTTTCTGTTGTTGACTTGACTGTGAATCTTAAAAACGCTGCAACATATGATGAAATTTGTGCTGAAATGAAACGCGCATCCGAAAATGAGCTCAAAGGCATACTGGGTTACACCGAAGATGCCGTTGTTTCTTCCGACTTCAATGGTGATGCGCACACATGTATATTCGATGCTAAAGCAGGCATTGCACTGACCGACAATTTTGTAAAAGTTCTTGCTTGGTATGATAATGAGTGGGCTTATTCAAACAAAGTGCTTGACTTAGCAGAGCATATGTACAAGGTTGACCATGCCTGATAATCATTTTCTTCGAAAATAGTCCTCTAGCATCCGCTCATCCTCAATTTCCAGATCGCGCTCACCGGCTAACGACTCAATATGATGAGTGAGTTCATGCGTCAGTAAATCTCGCAGGTGCTTTTGCATTTGCTCACGACTTGCACTGCCATGAACAGCGCAAATCGAACCATAATATATAACTATATATCTCCCCATCTGGTCGCGGCGGTATTCCCCAAGTGTGTACAGCCCCCCATCCGGGGCGGCGTTACTCAAACGTGTGTCCGGCAACAAACTCACGCCCCCGTTGAGCTCACGGAACACCTCTTCGGGAAGTTCCGCCGCTATTTCATCCAGCATTTCATTTATTTCATCGATCGAAAACAAATCGTCACATCCTTTTTACATTGGGGTATTAATTTATGAGAAAAACAAAAATAGTCGCAACCCTAGGCCCTGCAACAGATGACCCAGAAGTATTACGTGCCCTCATTGAGTCCGGTCTTGATGTCGCGCGTTTCAATTTTTCGCATGGCAGCCATGATGAACACAAAACGCGTTTAGAACTATTTAGAGCGCTCTGCACAAAATCCGGAAAAGCTATAGCCCTTCTTGCTGACACAAAGGGGCCCGAGATAAGACTGGGTACTTTCAAAGATGGTTTTGTTGAGTTGAAGTCCGGAAATATGTTCACCTTGACCGCGAGTGACGTTGACGGCGATGTGTCAAAGGTAAGCATAACTTATGCGAAGCTGCCTCATGAAGTGGAGCAAGGTACCAGAATTCTTCTGGATGACGGGCTGCTTGAACTTATAGTCGAATCGGTAATCGGCAACGACATAAGAACAAGGGTTGTCACCGGCGGCAAAATATCAAGCAGAAAAGGCGTAAATATTCCGGGAATCAGATTGGATTTGCCATATATCAGCGCCCAGGATCGGGTTGACCTTCGTTTCTTCGTCGAGCACCACTTCGATATGATCGCCGCTTCTTTTGTTCGCTCGGCAGATGATATCCGCGAAATGCGCGAAGAGCTTTACAGACTTGACAATGATAACAAAATCAAGATTATTGCCAAAATAGAAAATGCAGAAGGCGTGAAAAATGCAGACTCCATTCTGACTGTTTGCGATGGTCTTATGGTCGCTCGCGGTGATCTCGGCGTTGAGCTGGCTTACGAAGAGCTACCCATCATTCAAAAAGACCTCATCAAAAGAGCTGTAAGTCAGGGCAAGCCCTGTATCACAGCAACACAAATGCTCGAATCTATGATCAGCAGCCCTCGGCCTACAAGGGCAGAGACATCTGATGTGGCTAATGCGGTTTATGACGGAACCAGTGCAATCATGCTTTCCGGAGAAACCGCCATGGGTAAGTTCCCAGTAAAAGCAATTCAAACCATGGCACAAATTGCAGAGCGCATAGAGCGAGATGTTGATTACCGCCATCGGTTCTTTAGGGGTGAGTATAAGGCAGAGACCTCTATAACCAATGCGATATCTCATGCAACCGTTACCACTTCACACGAAATGCGTACCGCCGCAGTATTGACTGTATCCATGACTGGTTTAACCGCTCAAAACGTATCGAAATTCCGCCCGACTTGCCCAATCATTGCATGTACGCCCGACCCAACGGTACAGCGTCAGCTTAACCTCATTTGGGGCGTTATTCCACTGCTCATCGAAATGGAAACCGATCCCACTGCACTATTTAACCACGCTGTCGAGACTGCACTTGCAGCCGGGCATATTGTAGAGGGCGATCTTATTGTACTCACTGCCGGAATCCCGCTCGGGCATTCTGGCACAACAAATATGCTTATGGTAAATGTTGTCGGGTCGGGAATCCATGTGACTTAGGTTACTTAGGGTGATGGGGTTCGACTCCCCTCAGCTTAAGTTTTGTCATTGCATTTTCTAAAGCGCACTTGCAGACTTATACCCCCACCCACGCGATTTGAAACCGAAATTTTTCCATCGAGTTCACGAACGGTATCGTTTACGATTGCCAAACCCAACCCACTGCCGCCGGCCTCTCTCGAACGGGCCTTATCGACTCTGTAAAAGCGGTCGAAAATATGAGGCAAATCTTCGTCGGGTATGCCAACCCCACGGTCATCAACTGTAAATACTACAGCCTCATCCTCAGCTTTAAGCCTGACTGCAACGCTGCCGTCGGGCTTATTGTATTTGATCGCATTTTCAACGATGTTGTAAATGATTGTGTGTATTGCATCGTCAGTCCCAAAAACAAAACAATCATCGCCCAACTCAACAGTCAGGGTGAGCCCACTATTTTCTGCAAGCGGCCTGAGCATCCTGAGCGTGGACTCAATCGCTTGCCGCATGTCCACACATGTATATTCATCTCGAATCTGGCTGTCAAGCCTCGTCAGCGTAATGAGCTTCCCGGTAGTTCTTGCAAGACGCTCTGCTTCCAAACCTATGTCACTGACAAACTCCTTTACCGTTTCACGCTCGATATCCTCATTTTGAAGAATACTGTCGCTCAGCAGTCTGATTGAGGCCAGAGGTGTCTTGAGCTCGTGCGAAGCATCGGCTACAAATCTTCGCCTCAGTTCCTCCGTTTCATGAAGCCTGCCTGTCAAGCTGTTAAATTCATCACCCAAAAGTGCCAGCTCGTCATTTCCGCTGATTTCAATGCGGTAACTGTAGTGGCCTTCCCGTACAGATTTTATAGCCTCTATGATGAGCTTCACCCTACGCATCAGTGACCAAATAATCAGTGCGATGGCAGCAACAGAAAAAATCACCACCATTATAGAAATATTCCTTAGTGTATCTTGCATATCAATGAGCACAGCGCCTTGCTCAGAATCCTCGTCATGCACATAAACTGCACCGATTACAGCCCCACGGCTCATAACAGGCGTAAATGCGCTGATAAAAAAAGTACCGTCGTAAAACCGACGATGAAAGACATCGAAACCCTCAATAGACCTTTCGATTTGCTCGGCGGGAAAACCCGGTTTTTGAGATCTTTCGTCAGGGTCATAAATCACGTTTCCTTCGGTGTCAGCAATTACAACATATGTCACGCCCGCAACATCCAGTTGCGACATAACCCAGGATACTAAGTCCTCATCATCCACGCTCAGCAACGTATCAAAGGTTTCTTCCAGATGAGATGCTATGAATTGCGCCTGACCTTCAACAAACATCTGCTTAGATGCAAAAATCATATCCCGTGATGCCATAAGAAAATATGTATTCATGAGCGCAAGCACTATAGCAATCACAAGAAAGTAAGCAAGAGCAAACTTAGTCCTTATTCTGCTGATGAACCTAAGCTTTCTCACATCACCCTTTGATATAGTAGCCAACCCCCCACTTTGTCATAATATATTCGGGTTCTGCGGGATTTTCCTCAAGTTTCTCCCTCAAACGCCTTATGTGTACATCAACTGTCCTTATGTCGCCTTGATATTCATAACCCCATACAATATTTAGGAGTGTTTCCCGGCTGTATACCCTGCCCGGATTTTTGGCCAAAAGCTCAAAAACATCAAACTCCTTAACCGTCAATTCAACCGTCTCTTCGCCTTTTTTCGCAATCCTCTTCTCTGTGTCGATCATTATATGCCCGACATTCATAACTACCCCGGCAACATTACTCACAAGCACCGACCGTCTAAGCAGCGCACGCACCCGAGCTTTGAGCTCTAGAATATTAAATGGTTTTGTTATGTAGTCATCCGCACCGTATTCAAACCCAATAACCTTGTCCATATCTTCACTTCTGGCCGTAAGCATTATTATGGGAACCGTAGAAAATTCTCTGATGCGCATACATGCACCCAGGCCGTCAAGCTCAGGCATCATCACATCAAGTATGATTAGGTCATATCCACCGTTTCTTGCCAATTCGACCGCTTCTAAGCCATCATAAGCCACATCAACCTGATATCCTTCGTTTTCAAGGTTGAATTTTATCCCTTTTACGAGCAATTTCTCATCATCAACAACCAGAATTTTCATTTACTCCCCTATCTATCCAACAGTTATTATGTTCATTATGGCCTCGAATCGCCTTTCTCCTATACCGGTAACATGACGCAAATCGTCTATTCTTGAAAAATGGCCATGCAACTCTCTATACTGAACTATGCGCTCAGAAAGCGAGGGGCCTATGCCGGGAAGATCCATAAGCTCTGATCTTGAAGCAATATTTATATTGAGCCGCCCTTCGCTATCTCTGCTTGACGGTGGGGCAGGAGTCTGAGGCGGTTGCAGTGGCAACGATGGTGTATACAGAGCATCTCCGCCGGGCGGCAAAATGGAAACAACCTCAGGAATTTCAGGCAAATAGTCAGTGTGCGCACCAGTTCCTTCCTGCTGGACGCTGACAACGAGCGGTGCAGAAGCCGCCGGAACCTGACTCGCCGTAGCAGGCGCAATGCTTACCACTCCGGTAGAACGCCCTGTCAAATATCCACCCATAAAACAAACAAAAGCCAATGTCACCCCGATAATGGCAAGCTCCATTCTTCTAAGTCTCACCTCAACCCCACCTTTTTCATTTCACCATTAAAACTGTGAAATATTTTAAATTGGGGTTTAAAAGACTGGGTGTTTTCTACATTTTGTGATGAAACAGCTTTTTTCCCTTTCGATTATACCACATCTACAAGATAATTGCTACAAAAAAAAGTACTGGTTACATCAGTATTTTTGTGATACAATACACTGGATAATGTAATATAATCCGGGAGATTTATCATGCTTAAGAAAATCGCGATACCCCTTGTACTTATACTTGCAACTTTATTATTTGCGAGTATGCCTGTTTTGGCATCAACGCAATTTCAGGATTTAGTCGCAGAATCTGCCGTGCTTGTCGAGGTCGATTCCGGCGAGGTTCTGTTCGCACATAATATGAACCTCAGTCATCCGGCCGATGCCCTTGCCAGGATTATGACCTTACATCTGGCAGTCAATGCTATCGAATCATACGAAGCTTTTGAAGACGACCTCGTTGAGATGACCCAATCTGCCTGGGAAGGCATCACATCAAGAAACACGACACTTAACATAAGACCAGGCGAAATCATGCCGCTGAGCGACCTGATGCTTGCAGCTTTCGTGGGAGGTGCCGCTGAGGCATGTAACATGATTGCGGAACACATAGCCGGAAGTGTCGATGCTTTCATCGAGATGATGAATGCCCGTGCATCTGAAATCGGAGCTGTAAATACCGTATTTATAAATACACATGGGCTTTTTGATGAAGGCCAGAACACAACAGCTATGGATCAGTTTCTCATATTTCGAGAAGCAATTTCCAGCGAGCTTTTCCTCGAAATATCTGGCGTTTTCAGACATACATTAGAAGCAACAAATACATCCGATGTGCGTAGGCTTATCGGTTCCAATTCGCTTTTGAACCGAAACAGCAGATATTTCTTCAGCCATAACAAAGCCGGTATCGCAAGCATCACTTTTGAAGGCGGTCACTCATATGTCGGCCTTTCCGAACAAGACGACCTTTCACTGATTGTTGTCATACTGGGTTCCGATGAAGTAATGCTGGAAGATGAGTCTTTCGACCTCAGAAACCTCTCCGAAGCGAGAAGACTATCCGAATGGGGTTATGCTCAGTTTGGATGGCGGACTATCCTTCCCTCAACTGTCGTTGCAAGGGCGCCAGTTACACATGGCGCAGGCGCTGACTTTGTAAACTTGCGACCGGAGACAGAGATAAGGTTGCTGCTCAACCATGATGTAGACCTCGATGAGTTTGTCAGGCATGTAACGATTTTTTCTGAAGAAAATGATGAACCCCTGATTGCGCCTGTTGAAACCGGTGATATTCTGGGTGAAATCACCATTACAAGAAACGGAGAGGAATTCGGCCCGATACCGCTCCTTGCCAATACAAATGTTGAACTTCATAACTTTGAGTTTATAAGACGACAAGTCATGGACATACTCTCAAGCGATACTACGCGTTTTATTATTTTCGGACTCATATTTTTGGTCGTCGGTTATATTGCACTTTTGATAAGATATAACGTAATGCGGCGTAAGAGATTTCAAAAAATTGCTCAGGCGAAACAACAGCTCGCAGAAGACAGAAAGCTGGCGCTGGAGGAAGAACAAAAGCAGCGCAGTGCATATTATGGCACAAGTATGCGCCGCGACCCTTTCTCTGATACAGGCCCCTACAGGAGCGCTCAAGGAAGAAATCCCCAAGGCCGAAGCCCTCAACAAGGTCGCCAATCGCCACCGACACCACCACCGAAGCCACCACGTCAGCCGCAACGTCCGGATTCGCGTTCACGCAGAATGTAAGGCGATTGCCGCCATTCGCTTGCACCAGCACGCCCCTCACAATCAAAGGCCAGTGTGTAAAAATCCGTCGCTTTGGCCTCTTTATAAAACAAATCAACCGCGCGTCCGGACAATTTTTGTACGGACGCCGGTTTTGTAATTATCGGTAATCTCGACGCCTTACGCGCAGCGCTGAGCAACTGTTTCCCCATATCATTCATAGCCAGCACCCTTATGTATGGCGGAGGCTCACAGGCATCTGCCGCTGTAATCCCCAGACATGCACACATCAGCATTCGCCTGATTCGCGACATCGCATATCTTTTCGTCTTTATCTTGAGCAGCATGGATTCTATGGTCGGCTCTACTGCGGCAAATTCGGCAATACGCCTATCTAGCCCTTCTGTTGCATCGGGCAAATATGAAAAGTCCGATATAAAACGTAAGCGCGACAGCATTGCGGTTTCGTATTTGCTCATATAAACAGGGCCATATCCCTTATTGACCTCTTCTGCTAAAACTGCAACTGCACTTTCAGGCATCAAACTGCTGACAGATTCACCTGAAACCAGCATTTTTCTCAGTCTTGATGCCGAAAACCCTGTATCGCTGTCATGCGCTCCCCCAGTACGCGTTACAGTAATTGGCCTTAACTTAGAATTGTACTTTGCAAGCGCTTTTAAATATTCGATTCCAAGCAAATTGTTCGGCGACTGAAAAACACTTGACCGCACGCCCAACAAAGCATCGGCAGCCCGCTGCCTTGCCAGAGCATAAGGCAGACCCTCAGCAAGCCGCTCGATAATCAAGTTGTTTGCTTCATTTGACATAATCACCGTAGCCGCTTCTGAAAGCGGCTGCAAATCACCAAATTCACTGCCAAAAGATATCGCATCGCACACTCCGAGGCAATCAAGCAAGAACACTCCGGCCTGTGCAAAACCCTCAGCAGAAGACATTGCGTATGGCGTAGGCAGCTCGATAACCAAATCCGCACCGCATTTTACAGCCATTTCTGCTCTTCTATGCTTTCTCAACACTGCCGGCTCGCCACGTTGCACAAAATTGCCGCTCATAACACAGACAACCGCATAATCCTCCCCCAGCTCTTTTCGGGTCTTTTCTATATGTCCCAAATGCCCCAGATGAAATGGGTTATACTCACATATGATACCGACAGCTTTCATTCTCGCTCCTAACTATTTAAATAATCACGTTAATTGACACATTATTATTGCAATAGCCTTGATTATGAATTACAATAAACGATAGATTAATTTGATTCTATTCTAAAGAAAATATTTTTACAAGGGGTATATTGAATGAACGTACTAGTTATCAACGCCGGCAGCTCTTCTTTGAAGTATCAACTCTTCGACATGCAAACAGAGGCAATCCTTGCTAAGGGCATGTGTGACCGCATCGGGATCGACGGTCACCTCAAACACAAACCCGAAGCAAACGATAAACCAATATTTAATGAAAGCATACCATTACCCACACATGCTGAGGCAATAAATGTTGTCATTGAAAAACTGACCAGCCAAGAATATGGCGTTATCAGCAGCCTGTCGGAAATCAACGCAATCGGGCATCGCGTTGTAAACGGCGGTCGCAAATTCAGTGAGAGCGTACTCATAAACCAAGAAGTCATCGACGCTATTGAAGCATGTGCGCGGTTGGCTCCACTTCATAATCCAGCCAATCTCATGGGCATCAATGCATGTCAAAAGCTCATGCCCGGAGTGCCTCAAATCGCAGTTTTTGACACAGCTTTTCATCACACAATCCCCGAATACGCACATGTATACCCCATCCCATATAAATATCTGGAAGAAAATGACATCAGACGCTACGGCTTTCACGGCACTTCGCACAAATATGTTTCATCTCTGGCCATCGACTATTTGGGCGGCAAAGTTGAAGGATCAAAAATCATCTCCTGTCACCTCGGTAACGGCGCATCTCTGGCCGCAATAAAAGACGGCAAGAGCATTGACACAACAATGGGCGTCACTCCGCTGGAAGGCGTACCTATGGGAACACGAAGCGGAAGCATTGACCCAGCTCTGGTAGATATTATCTCCTCAATTGAAGGCAACATCAGTGTCAAAGAAACTATGGATATCCTAAACAAAAAATCCGGCATCCTTGGCGTATCCTGCTTCTCCCCTGACTTCCGCGATGTCGAAACCGCAGCCGGATTCAATATCGAAAATGGTCATAGGGTCGAAGGTGCGCCTGTCAACGAAAAATGCAAGCTTGCTCTGGATATTTTCTGCTATCAAGTTGCAAAGTTCATAGGCTCCTACATTGTCGCAATGGGCGGAGTTGATGCAATCATTTTCACCGCAGGTGTGGGCGAAAACTCACCCTATGCCCGTTTTGGCATTATCAGCAACCTGGGTGGTATCGGAATCAGCATGGAAGAACCAAAAAACCGTTTCAGAGGTCTGGGCGAGTTTGTTGATATAACCGGAAATGATTCAAGTGCCAAAGTGCTTGTCATTCCGACTGACGAAGAGCTCGTTATTGCCCGCGACACAGTGGATATTGTAAAAGGCTAATCAAATGAATTGAGAATGGAGAATTGAGAGAGAAGAGTTGGGCGTTTGCCTTTCATTCTCTCTCTGTTTTCAATTTCTCTTTTTCTGGTCTTGTTTTCTGATTTTGCTTTACCACCCCTCTGAATGAATGGAGAATTGAGAATTGAGAGAGGAGCGTGGGGCGTTTGCCTTTCATTCTCTCTCCATTCAAAACGACCTACGACCTACTTTTCTGCTTGCCCTCGTAGGGGCGAACTGCGTTCGCCCGTCCGTATGAATATTGCTTATCTTGCATAGAGAAGCGGCCTGCCGGCAGCCCTACTTTTCTGCTTGCACAGAAAAGTAGGCAAAAGATGCACCAAA
>WQUY01000053.1 GCA_009781855.1 Oscillospiraceae bacterium
CCGTAACCGAGAAGCCTATCTTCGCAAAATGTGCCTTGATGGGTATGTAGTGCGTGTTGATTTTTCTGATGTCAGAGAAATGGTTCGAGTGCTTCGTAACGCAACCAACAATCTCAACCAAGTGGCAAAAAGAGCCAATGAAACACGGAGCATATATGGGTCAGACATTAAAGACCTACAAGACAATTATGAAAAAGTATGGCTGGCAACAGAAAGCATTTTGAAAAAAGTTGCCAACTTATCAGGGTAATTGTTTGCAAAGTAGTTATCCCCGGAAATCCCTAAATGCCTTTTCAAAAGACTGGCAAGCAGTGTATGTGGTCGGCCAAATGGCCGAATCCACATACTTGACCTACTATAATGCTACGCATTTTACTCGGTCAGCTTGTTGAGGAAGTGTCCTCAAACTCCTCTCAAAAGCCCCTGCGGAGTTTTGTTAATCCGTCGCTTCGCTCCGTATGCTGTGCGCCTTTGGCGCAGTAAAACCATCGCTATTATGGCACCGAAAATAAAAAGGAGGTCTATTTATATCGCTTGATTCTAAGGGCTTAGACCAAGCAGAACAAAGAAATATTGTGAAGCTACCTGAATCCATCGAGACTAGAATCTTGAAAGGTCGAACACAAAAAATCGGAAATATTGTTTTCACTGTGAAAAGCGTTTTCACAAGCCAAAGAGATTTGGATGATGCAATGAGAGCTATCGTAATTAGAAAAATAGAAGCAGATCGTCTATCTGATATAAGGCAAAATCAATCTGCAAGCTAATCTAAAATCAGAAAAAAGCAAGGCTGACAGAATTGAAATTCCACTATTGATACAACAAGCCGCCCTTGTAAAATCTAACATTTTATGCTACAATTATCAACAATCTAACAAGAGCGGCTTGTTGTTTCTTCTCATATTGAAAAGGAGGATAACATGAGGAAACACGAGCTGTACAATGTGGGGATTTATTGCCGACTATCAAGAGACGATATTGGTAACGGCGATAGCTCCAGTATAACCACACAAAAAGAAATGCTTAGTAAATATGTGCGTGATAATGGCTGGACAATTGTTGACGACTATGTGGACGACGGTTACAGCGGTACGAACTTCAACAGACCTGAATTTCAGCGTATGATTGAGGATATTGAAACTGGAAAAATAAATATGGTCGTAGTTAAGGATTTATCGCGATTAGGTCGTAACTATATTCAAACCGGTCAGTATACGGATATTTTCTTCCCTGACCGTGGTGTTAGATTTATAGCCTTGAATGATGGTATAGATTCCATAAATTCAGACAACGACATCGCTCCATTTCGTAATATCCTAAATCAGATGTATTCAACTGACATCTCGAAAAAAGTTAGGTCTGCACTCAGGGCAAAGAAGCAACAAGGTCTATTCCTTGGCAACTTCGCACCCTATGGATTTCAAAAAGATCCGCTGAACAAGAATAAGCTTATTGTTGAAGAAAGTGGTGCAATAGTTGTCAGGCGGATGTATGAATTGTGTGCCGCTGGGCATGGAACGCCGTACATTGCAAAAACCTTAAACCGTGAGGGTATTCCAAGTCCGCGCCATCATCGCGGCAACCTTGACCCCAAGTATACACCCAAGAAGCAACATGAATGGGTACCGGAGTCAATCCACCTTATTCTCAGGAGTCGTTTATACAAGGGTGATATGGTTCAAGGCACACATAATTGTTCACGGTTTAAACGCACACCGACTAAGCGGAATCCACCGGAAGAGTGGATAATCACACCAAATATGCACGAAGCAATTATCAATGACGAGCTTTGGTATTACGTTCAAAAATGCCTTGATACCCGAAAAAGAGTTCAAAGCAGTGGCGAGCCGCAGCTATTCAGCGGATTCATCAAATGTGCAGATTGCGGATATGCCTTGGGCTATGCAAACAGGAATGGCACAGAATATTATTCTTGTGGTCTTTATAGGCGAAAAGGCAGAGAATGTTGCACTCAACACTACATCAATAAAAACATGTTAGTTGAAATAGTGTTGGATGATATTCGCAAACACGCAAAACTGGCTCTCGAAGATGCTGACAGACTAGCCAAGAAGCTTGCAGCTCAAAGTGGCAATTCAGAAGAGAAGGAGCTACAGGCTCTATCGGATGAATTAAATAGAATTGAGTCTCGCCATACTGAACTCGACCGAATAGTTGAGCAGCTCTATGAGGACAAGGTTGCCGAAAGGCTTACCGAGGGACGATTCCAAAAGTTAGTGGCAAGGTATGAGTCTGAGCAATCCATGATTGAGAAAAAGGTTGAGGTATTAAGTGCCGAAATCGAACGTCTGAGCGCAAACAAAAAAGACACATCAGCTTGGGTGGAACTTATCAAGAGATATGCCGATATTCAAGAACTTGACCGAATCGTGCTTGGAGAACTTCTTGAAAAAGTCACAGTTGGCGAAGCTAAAATCATTGATGGTGTGAAACATGTAGAAGTAACGATTTATTACAGATTTGTTGGTGCGGTGAGCCTCTAATTGAGGCTTCCGCACGATATGATATAGATGTTCGTCTCTAACGATGGATACTTCGGGGAGTACTGGGACTTTGAGACGAACACCTATTATCTTAGAGCAAGACATTTCTCACCAAGAACAGGTAGATTCACTCAGCCCGATCCGTATTGGACAATTCACAATATGCAGTTTGGCAGCAGCAGCGTGATACGTAATGGTCGTCCAGTGCCCAATAGGTATGCAATAATGCAAGCCGGAAACCTTTTCGTTTTCGCTATTAACAATCCGATTCGCTGGATTGACCCTAGTGGGCTTAGAATTGAGTTACCCAGCGATACAACGCAAGAACAGAGAGATGCATACAACAGGGCGATAACATACTTAAATCGATCCGAGGTGTTTAGGGGGCTTTGGCAGACATTAGAAGATGCCACAGAAGTATTTACTATTGCATTTACATACAATCATTTCATGCGATTTGATCACGAAACAAGAACAATATTTTGGGATACAACAAGTGGGCTTATAATGCTTGACGGAGCAGCTATTCAAAGTGCTGCTCTTGGACTGGCTCATGAAATGGGACATGCAGCACAGTATTTAGAAGGACATGCCTTTTTTGATGATATGACACAAGATAATCGTGCATTATTAGAGGCAGAAAATTTAAGGAGATTTGAAAGCCCCATTGCAAGGCAACTTGGCGAGCCTACACGTGCACGTTATTTTGATGACGCTGGAGTCCATAGAATGAATAACTCCACTCACCATAGAATTATTTATACTCCAAATTGGAACTCGAGAAGTCCTTTTGCGGGAAACTCTAGGATACCTATGACCATAGATATTAATTGGAGACGGTAGCGCATATGGCACATAATATAGCAGGTTCTGCTTAGGAGGAAAATGTGAATATTAAAAAAATCACAGTTCTTAGTTTTACTATATTGTTTCTGCTTGTAAGCACTATTTTAGTCGGTTGTGAGAGGTGCAGTATGAACGAGAAAGAAGCTTCGCTTAGCTTTTCTGAATTCATTGAATCCGGAGATTTCAACGATATAAACTTAACAATTTATTACATGAACTTTGCTCTCACTCGTACACGTGTGAGGTTATACCAACTGATAGGTGGTTGGTATGATAACTCGGGTCAATTAATAGCGGGGTGGTACACGCACAGGATTGTTGTTGCCGGTGAAGATTTGGCAGAACAGCGTGATTTGATTAGCCGAACAGTCAATGCAGAAGTAATGCCAATAGAAAACGAAACATTTGTAGACGCTCGATTGTATTACGTGTTCGAACACGCAAAATATGGAGAATTGTTCAGCTTTTTGGCTTTTGGAGGGGGCGACACCATGTTTGTCAACGGAGTTGAGGTTGAACACAACGGTGTTTTTTATGAGATGGTGCTGCCATTTTTACCCGAAGATGCCGTTGAAACAATCGAGAGATATTTGAACGCTATGAGATTGAGGACTCAATAGCAATGCTTAGAAGTATCGGATACTGGTCAATCGGCAAAAGCAATAATGGAATTTACTTTCAAAGGCGAACAGGGCAAGATGGTGTAGTAGGCTTCATATATTCACTTGACGGAAACGTTCCGAGACATGTTCGGTTGCATATTGGCAGGCTTGAGCCGTTGACACAAAATGGATGGTTTCATTTTGAGCTTTCACTTACACCAGAGCAGTGTATAGAGGAGGCAGAGGCAGCACTGTATGAAAACTTTGGACTATTTACACTGGTTAAGAATTATCTCGCTCAGATAGAGTATAGGCGCATTATAATAGTGGGGTTACTTGATGATATGTATGTGTCGAATTCCGGACGCGTTTCGATTGACAATGTTGAGGTGGTTGCTGCAATTGAAGCTCTGAGAAGCAATTCATTCAGCTCAATTGCAAGAGATGGGCATACGATAAGATTTCTTCGTTCAACACGAGGGCGCGATTTTGGCAATGGCATCGTATATTCCATCGACGGAAATAAGCCGGAATTACAGTTTCTGACTAAGTTAGAACCCCTGCCTGTAAAAAGTTACTCGACATAACTCCATCACACACAAGGACTATCGACGAGTGGTCGGATGTGATTAAAAATTCGCAGAGTGATTTACCTGACGATTGCCAACCCAGAACAATTTGGTAAGTTTGTAATTCCACCCCTACAAAAAATTACTTCACATTTTAATATAACTATTATATAATGTCCGGGACTAAATCTTAAACATGGGGGTGGGCATGATTTCTGATAATAAACCTATTTTTAAGCGCGTACTGCTAAAGGTTAGTGGCGAAGCGCTTGCCGGCGAAAAAAAGACCGGGCTTGATTTCGATGTTATAAGGAACGTTTGCAAGGCCATAAAAACCTGCGTTGACCTTGGCGTTGAGGTAGGCATTGTAGTCGGGGGCGGTAACTTCTGGCGCGGTGTCAAAGATGGCGAAGGCAAAATCGAACGCACGCGCTCAGATCACATGGGCATGTTGGCAACTGTTATGAACAGCCTGGCGCTTGCGGATATGCTCGAACAGCTGGATGTACCTGTCAGAGTCCAAACTGCCTTGGCGGTCTCTGCCATTGCCGAGCCATATATTAGACTCAGAGCGGACAGACACCTCAGCTTGGGGCGTGTGGTCATATTTGGCATGGGAACCGGACACCCCTACTTTTCTACCGATACTGCCGCAGTACTCAGAGCCGCCGAAATAGGCGCCGATGTTATTTTGCTGGCAAAAAACATTGATGGAGTATATACCGCAGACCCCAGACTAGATCCAACTGCAAAGAAGATAGATTCCATATCATATCAGGACATGCTCGAACAGCGTCTGGCTGTAATGGACTCTACCGCAACATCCCTCTCAATGGAAAATGATATCCCCGTTTTATTATTTGCACTGGAAGACCCACAAAACATCGTGCGTGTCGTGATGGGCGAAAAAATCGGCTCACGCGTTGGATAGCCAAATGTTAACACATCGCACAATGCATTAGAAAGGAAGAATTACTTATGTATGATGAATATGAAAGCAAAATGAAAAAAACCGTAGAGGTTTTGGAAAACAGTTTCGCAACGATAAGGGCAGGAAGAGCCAATCCTTCTGTTTTAGACCAACTAAAAGTCGATTATTATGGAACACCAACCCCGATAAATCAAATCGCAACTGTTTCAAACCCCGACCCCAGAACCCTGATGATTCAGCCTTGGGACGCATCAAGCCTCGGCCCGATAGAAAAAGCGATTATTGCTTCTGATCTCGGAATCAATCCGGCAAATGACGGGCGTTTTCTCCGCCTTGTTTTTCCGCAACCTTCAGAAGAGCGCCGCAAGGAGCTTATAAAGCAAGTCAGTAAATATGCCGAGGAGGCAAAAATCGCAATTCGTAATATTCGTCGCGTTACGGTCGAGAAATACAAGGCGCAAAAAAAGACCGGTGAAATCACCGAGGACGATTTGGCCGACACTGAAAAAGACCTTCAAAAACTCACTGACAATTACATCAAGGAAGTTGAAAAGGTCGCGCAAAGAAAAGAGTCGGAAATCAAGGAAATATAGATTGGCAACATGTAGGGAATAATCGCTGCCAGTTTGGGCTGGGTGGGTTTTTATAGTTACTCAATCAGCAATCTGTATAGTTTGGAATAATTAATGCTAAACTTTTTCAAAAAAAATAAACAGGCGTGGGAGCCGGATAGGCTCCCACGGCATATTGCGATTATTATGGATGGCAATGGTCGCTGGGCCGCAAAACGCGCACTACCCCGCACCGCCGGTCATGCCGCAGGTGCAGAGACTTTCCGGCGTGTGGCTACATACTGCAAAGATATCGGCATTGAATATCTGACGGTTTATGCATTTTCGACCGAGAATTGGAAGCGGCCGCAAAGCGAGGTCGGCTCAATCATGCAGTTGCTTGAAAAGTATTTGATTGAGGCTCTTGAAAAAATGGAGCGTGACAAAGTCAAAATGAAGTTTTTGGGCGATGTGTCTGTCCTTTCCCCCAAGCTTCGGGCACTTATTTCTGAAACCGAGTCGCTTTCAGAAAAGTTTGACGGTGTCCAAGTAAACATATGCCTCAATTATGGCGGCCGCGATGAGATTCTGCGTGCGGCTACTCATTATGCTTTAGACTATAAAGATGGTACCGCTCCACAAAAACTTGACGAAGAAACATTTTCAAAATATATGTATTCTTCAGGTCTGCCTGATCCTGATTTGATTATTAGGCCAAGCGGAGAAATGAGGAGTTCTAATTTTCTTCTGTGGCAATCCGCATATTCCGAATTTTATTTTACTGATGTTTTATGGCCCGATTTCAGCGCAACTGAGCTTGACCGAGCAATCATTGCATATCAAACCAGGGAAAGACGTTACGGAGGGATTAAGAAGTGAAAACACGGATCATTGCAGCTGCGACTTTTGTTCCGATAATCTTCATTGTATTGTTCTTTCTGCCAGCATATGTGCTTGCAGGCGTTGTTTCGCTTATTTGTGCAATTTCGGCTTATGAACTGCTGCACGCAATTGGCGGCAAGCAAAATGAACGTGTGCGCATATACGCCATATTCTCTGCTGTTTTAATCCCTATCGGTGCTTATTTTAACCTGACCGAGGTCGTCTTCCCGGCGGTATTTCTCATTTTGATGTGCCTTTTATTCTATGAGGCCATTATCGGGTTTAAGACCATCAGAAAAATAACTTTTTCCCAGATTCTCACAACGCTTTTTGCAGGCGCCTTGATTCCTCTAATGTTATCCAGTCTGGTTAACATCAAACAAATGCCTGAGGGACACTTGCTTGTGCTTATTCCGATTATTTCAGCTTTTCTTACTGATGCTGGGGCATATTTTACCGGCTTAGCAATCGGAAAGAAAAAGGCACTTCCACTTGTCAGCCCTAAGAAAACAGTTGAAGGCTGCTTCGGAGGGCTCTTTATCGGTACCCTGTCGGTTTTGATTTTTGGCGTTGTAATCGTATTTACCACATTTAACTTGGTTATCTTTTGGGCATTGCTGCTATACGGTATCGTTGGCGCAGTGCTTTCGCAATTGGGCGATCTGGCATTTTCACTCATAAAACGTGAATTTGAAATTAAGGATTATGGGCGGCTTATTCCCGGCCACGGCGGTATGCTTGACCGATTTGACAGCATGATATTTGCCGCACCTGCCATTTATTTGCTCATGTCGTTTTTCCCTGCAATCATTGCAAGGTAATGGCATTTTTGGGGGATGGAAATGAAGCATGTAAAGCAGGAATTTAATAAAGATTCGTCCGACTGTATTGCCTTGCTGGGGTCAACCGGGTCTATAGGAACCCAAACCCTTGATGTCGCGAGGCGACTCGGTCTGCGCGTCTGTTCACTGAGTGCAAATGCAAACATAAAAAAACTTGAAGAGCAAACTCGTGAATTTAGACCCGCAATAGTCTCTGTTTTTTCACAAGAGGCAGCCCGAGACTTCAAGGTTCGAGTCGGCGACCTTGATGTTCAGGTTGTTTCTGGTATGGATGGACTGATCGAAGCGGCTTGTGCCGATGATGCACATACTGTCGTTACCGCTGTCGTAGGAACAATTGGGCTCTTGCCCACCCTTGCTGCTATTGCTCTTGGCAAAAGGATTGCACTGGCAAACAAGGAAACTCTGGTATGTGCCGGTGAATATGTGATGAACAGTGCAAAAGAACATGGTTGTGAAATCATCCCGGTCGATTCGGAGCATTCTGCCTTGTTTCAATGTCTGTGCGGTGAGAATCCGAAGGACATCAAAAATCTAATCCTGACCGCCTCCGGCGGCCCTTTTCGTGGTATGACCCACAATGCGCTGATCAATGCAACCCCTGAAATGGCGCTCAGACATCCAAATTGGAGCATGGGCAAGAAAATATCAATCGACAGCGCAACACTTATGAACAAAGGTCTTGAGGTCATCGAAGCCGTCCATTTATTCGCTATCAACCCCGACAGGATAAAAGTTGTCATTCATCCCGAAAGCATCATCCACTCAATGATTGAGTACACAGACAACTCGGTGATTGCGCAAATGTCAGAACCTGATATGAGACTGCCGATACAGTATGCCATCACATATCCGCAGCGATGCTCATCACAAATATCGGAACTTGATTTTTCAAAATACTCATCTCTGACATTCGAGTCGCCCGACTTTGAAACATTTCCCTGTCTCAGGCTCGCATTGCAAACTGCCGGAATCAGCGGCACCGCCTGCGCAGTACTTAATGGAGCAAATGAAGCCGCCGTGGATTTGTTCCTGCAAGGCAAATTAGGGTTTTATGGAATATTCGAATCAGTACAAGCTGCACTGTCGCATATAGGCAATGTAGTGAACCCATCTATTGATGATATTATTGAAGCAGACAGAGCCGCAAAGGACTTTGTATATATGCAAAAAAATTGATAGTCTGTTGACAATTAGGAAACATTCTTCCTATATAATTTTGCCTCGTAAATATTTTGGCAGTGTAGCGGAATTTCCGCAAAAAGACGAGCATGTTCGGCTCAATCTGCACTGCCCGGGCAGCGAAAGGAATACTCAGCATGAGCATGTATACTATTGTGGGAATACTCGCATTTGGTTTATTAATAGCCATTCACGAACTCGGACACTTCCTCTCCGCAAAGCTTATGGGCGTGCGGGTCAATGAGTTTGCAATCGGCATGGGCCCCAAATTATTAAAAAAGCAGGGCAAGGAAACCCTGTATACACTACGCGCCCTTCCGTTTGGAGGGTTTTGTGCGATGGACGGTCAGGACGAAACCTTAGATGACCCCAGAGCTTTTACCTCCCAGAAGCGTTGGCGTCGGGTCGTGATATTGCTCTCCGGCAGTCTCTTCAATTTTATTGCTGCATTTATCATTGTCGCCGTGCTGAATGCCGGTGCTACCGGATTTATTGGCACAACAATAACAGCGCTTCATGATGATTTTCCTAATCAGGGCGAAAATGGCTTGATGGCAGGTGACAGAATCGTTTCGATAAACGGCGAAAGGCTGCATTATCTACAGGATTTTATAATGTTCATGCAGTTGGCCAGAAGCGATGAAGTTGACTTGGTCATTTCAAGAAACGGCGAGCATATAACGCTCAGCAGATTTCCGCTTCAGCAGCGAGAATTTATAGAAAATGGTGTGACTGTCGTCAGATACGGCATCACTTTCAATGTCATCGAGGCCACATTTTTTGAGCAGCTAAGATACTCAGGGTATCAAACTTTCAATTTCATAAGAATGATTCGCGTCAGTCTTGCTCAGCTTTTCAGCGGTCAGGCCGGTGTTGATGATATGTCCAGTGCGATTGGGATTGTAGACACCATGAGCACCATTGCTCAGCAAGCCCCAACTATAGGTGCTGCCATAGGAAGCATTGCGTTTCTGACCGCATTTATTGGGGTCAATCTTGCAGTTTTTAATTTACTACCCATACCCGCGCTCGACGGTGGTAGGATATTGTTTATTGTGATTTCATTTTTGATTGAGAAAATAGCCAGAAGAAAGCTTGATCCAAAATACGAGGGATATATCCACACCGGGGCTATGATTTTGCTTTTAGGCTTCACGGCTTATATCATGTTCAATGATGTTTTAAGGTTAGTATTGAGAGTAGAGAATGGCTAAGATGCAGGATGGGGAGTTCGACT
Source organism: Oscillospiraceae bacterium (assembly GCA_009781855.1). GTDB lineage: Bacteria > Bacillota > Clostridia > Oscillospirales > Oscillospiraceae > WRMH01. Next base: position 10,147 of record WQUY01000053.1, read on the forward strand.
CCCGACAGCTTATGCTCAATTCCAAACGCCTTTATTTGTGCTTTGTAATTTGTAATTTGTTATCCGGGGGTAAGTAAGATGCGCAACGAAATCATTGTCGGCGGTATCAAGGTCGGCGGTAATGCGCCAATCACGATACAGTCTATGACAAATACAAAAACCGATGATATCACTCAAACATCAGCGCAAATAAATCGCCTGGCTGCATTGGGATGCGACATTGTTCGTGTCGCCGTTCCGGATATTGCTTCGGCAAATGCCATTGGTGAAATAAAAAAACTCATTAATATCCCGCTTGTTGCTGATATACACTTTGACCACAAGCTTGCGATACGTTCGGCTGAAGCCGGAGCTGATAAGATAAGGATAAACCCCGGCAATATAGGTGGGGTCGAAAACGTCAAAGCGGTGGCGAAAATATGCAAAAACAAGAGGATTCCTATACGTATTGGTGTAAACGGCGGGAGCATCTCTGATGATATTTTAAAGCAACATGGTGGCGTGACCGCAGAGGCTATGTATCAAAGCGCCATGGGACATATCGCCCTGCTCAACAAATTTGATTTTGATGATATTTGCGTTTCTGCAAAAGCCTCATCCGTACCGCTGACCGTAGCGTCCTACAAGTTGCTTTTCGAGCGCACAAACTATCCACTACACATAGGTGTCACTGAGGCAGGAACAGAATATGCCGGTATCATCAAATCAGCCGTCGGTATTGGGGCATTGCTTCTTGATGGAGTCGGAAATACGATTCGCGTATCACTGACCGCACAACCTGAACACGAGATTAAGGCCGCTATCGAAATTCTGAAGTCACTGGGGCTTCGCAGTGGATATGAGTTTATATCCTGCCCTACATGTGGCAGGTGTAAAATTGACCTTATTCCAATAGCGAAGGAAGTCGAGTGTCGGCTTGACGATATGTCGGATATGAATATTTCGGTTGCCGTTATGGGTTGCATCGTGAATGGACCGGGAGAAGCTTCACGGGCTGATTATGGGATTGCCGGTGGTTTGGGTGAAGGGATTTTGTTCAAAAAAGGAAATGTTATAGGAAAAGTGCCTATGGCTGATCTTGTTGATGGGCTCTTTGCGTTAATAGAGCAAGATATAAATTAAGCTGGCATTCCCCGTTATTGTGCGCGCCCAAAACACTCAGATTGAGCGTCGAAAGGATTCCCTTGCTTTCTGCGCACATCCCCTTGTTATTATCAATTGACATCATACTTGCTTTTGAAAGTGAGGAAAAGACAACTTGAGCGCAAAAGATACCGTATTACTTTATGAAATGTTCCCATTTTGTAGGGATAACATAAGGCTCGGTGCCGACTACAGCGGTGCACGGGTCGTTTCTGCGGTGGTAGATAAATCACGCACATCAATGAGAGTTACAATATCTCTTACAGACCCTGCTCCCCCACTAGAAATCACTGCACTTGAAGAAATTATTTGTCGTGAATACGGGCTCAATTCCGTTTCCATAACGGCAGTCTATTCTCGCTCATCCAATGAATCTACCCGAAAGCCTCATTCAAGCAGCCCATCCTCCCCTGCCGGAGCAAAGCCGGGTGCTGTGATTATGGGCAGACGCATAGGCGATAGCGCAAAATATACCCCCATCGGAGATTTAAGTTTAGACTTGGGAAAAGCTACGATAAAAGGTGAGGTTTGCGATGTATCCGGAAGACATATCGAAAAGCGCAATGCCTGGCTCCTGAGTTTCGATTTGACCGACTACACCGGAACAATACACATTTCAAAATTCATGACCGATGAAAATTCTGCTCAAATCGTAAAAATAATCAAAAAAGGTATGTGGCTGGCTGTCTCCGGCAATATGAACATCAACAGATATGATGCCGACTTGACACTAGAACCGCTCAATATACTTTCTGTAACACATGAGCCAAGGCTTGACAAATCCGATGTAAAACGTGTAGAGCTGCACATGCACACAAAAATGTCTGCACTGGACGCTGTTACCGACACCGCTGAAGTTGTCCGGCGTGCTGCCGAGTGGGGACACCCGGCGATAGCAATAACCGACCATGGTGTTGTCCACTCTTTCCCCGACGCATCATATGCTGCAAACGGTGTGGGTGGCAAGGTTAAGGTCATATATGGCGTCGAGGGATATTTCCACATTGACACCGAGGAGCAAGACCATGAGCCATTAGCTCAGAAGACAAAAAAGCGCCTTAAAGTCCGGCATATAATCCTTTTGGTGAAAAATGAAACAGGGCTGCACAACCTGTATAAGTTAATAACAAAAAGTCATCTTGAAGATTTCTCCGCAAGACCTATCATCAAAAAATCTTTGCTCGATTTGCACCGTGAGGGGATTATCGTTGGCTCTGCTTGCGAAGCCGGCGAGGTATTTGAGGCTGTTTCTTACAAAAAAGATGATAGCGAAATTAAGCGACTTGCAAAATACTACGACTATTTGGAAATCATGCCGCTTTGTAATAATATGTTTATGCTCTATGGCGATAATCCGCGTGCCTCATGCGAAGAAGACCTGCGCAACTTCAACCGCAAAGTAGTTGAAATCGGCAAGGAGCTTGGCATACCTGTTGTTGCAACCGGTGATACGCATTTTCTTGATCCGGAACATGAAATATTTCGTCATATACTCATGACCTCAAAAGGTTTCGATGATGCGGATAAAGATATGCCGTTGTATTTCAAAACTACGGACGAAATGCTTGAAGAGTTTAGTTACCTCGGCGAACAGACCGCTTACGAAGTTGTGGTAAAAAATTCCAATTTAATTGCAGACATGTGTGCAGTCATAAGCCCCTTGCCGCCGAGAAAAAAGCTCTTCCCACCAAAGCTACAAAGAAGCGCCGAGGAGCTTAGCGAACTTGTTTTCGGAAAATTAAAACAGCTATATGGCGAAAACCCACCCGAAATCATAACCAAACGTATTGATACAGAACTGAAAGATATTCTGGATCGCGAGTATGATGTCATTTATATGTCGGCACAGAAACTCGTTGAAGACTCTATGAAACAGGGCTATCTCGTTGGGTCGCGTGGCAGTGTCGGTTCATCTATCGTTGCTTTTCTGGCCGGAATTACCGAGGTCAATGCCCTGCCTGCCCATTATCGGTGTCCTAAGTGCCAAAATTCAGATTTTGAATCGGGTAAAGAATTTGGCTGCGGTGCAGATATGCCCGATATGAAGTGCGCCTCATGCGGCACAATGTATCAAAAGGACGGATTTAATATACCCTTTGAGACCTTTCTCGGTTTTGACGGTGATAAAGTCCCGGACATTGATTTGAATTTTTCTGGAGAATATCAGGCTCAAGCTCATAAATTTACTGTCGATCTATTTGGAGAAGGCAATGTCTACAGAGCCGGAACTATCGGAACAATAGCTGAGAAAACAGCTTATGGTTTTGTCAAAAAGTATTTGGAATCAAAAGGCAGGACTGTCACAAAAGCTGAGGAAAACAGACTCTCACGAGGCTGTGTTGGGGTAAAACGCACCACAGGCCAGCATCCTGGTGGTCTGATTGTCATACCACAAGGGATGGACATCACTGACTTTTGTCCAGCTCAGCATCCATCTGATGACAAGGGCAAGGGCATTGTCACAACTCATTTTGAATACAAGTATATGGAAGATAATTTGATAAAGCTCGACGAGCTGGGGCATGATGATCCGACTATGATAAAGATGCTTGAAGATATGACGGGGATTAATGCAAGAGAAATAAAACTTGATGACCCGGAAACGCTGTCACTTTTCACATCGGCTGAAAGCCTTGACCTTTCCGATGACGATGATATCATCGGTGCAATAGGCTCCATCGGTATACCCGAATTTGGTACAGGCTTTACCCGCCAAATGCTCAAAGATACAAAACCCAAAGATTTTGACACACTTGTTCGCCTGTCTGGATTTTCTCACGGAACTGATGTTTGGCTTGGAAATGCAAAGGACTTAATTCTTTCCGGCAAAGCAACTGTCAATGAAACCATCGGCTGCCGTGATGATATTATGCTCTTTCTCATCTCAAAAGGCATAACTGACAGGTATGCATTCAAGGTTTCAGAAAGCATACGTAAAGGCAATGGTTTGCCTGATGGTGCAGAAGAAGAAATGAGAAAACATAAAATACCGGACTGGTATATCGAATCATGCAATAAAATTGCTTATTTATTTCCGAAAGCGCATGCTGTTGCCTATGTGATTATGGCCTTTCGAATTGCCTGGTTCAAGGTTCATAGACCTCTTGAGTTTTACAGTGCATATTTTTACCGGCGCAGCCAAAAAGATAGTTTCGATGCCGAGTTTATGACAAAGGGCATCGAAATGACGCGCAGGAAGATTAAAGAAATTCGCAACAATCCTGATGCAAAAGCAAAGGAAGAGGAGTTGCTCACCACCCTTGAAGCGTGTTATGAGTTTTATTTACGCGGCTTTGAGTTCACCGGAATAGATCTTTATGAGTCCGATCCTGTAAAATTTCTTATAGTCAACCAAAATTTGCTCCGCCCCCCTTTCGTTGCGATTAGTGGGCTTGGGGAAACTGCTGCTGCTGATCTTGCCGATAATAGAGTGGGGCGGGAATTTATTTCCATAGATGATATTTCTGCTGCGTGTTCTAAGGTGCAAAAGACGCATCTTGACCAACTCAAGGCGCTTGGTGCTTTAGGAAACTTGCCCGATTCAAGCCAGATGTCTTTGTTTTAGATAATAGGCAAGCTGACGAAAAAAAATCACCCCACACCCCAGACTTACAGGGTGTTGCTGATGGTTTTTTGTTTTGCGAAGTGTAGGGCGACGAGACCCGTTCCGAGCAAAACAGAAAATCATTAGTCAGACCCCAGCATCCCAGACTCACAGGGTGTTGCTGATGGTTTTGCTGTCGAGGGAATTCCTGACATTTGACTTTATTCCCCTCCTTGGAGGGGTGGCAGGCGAAGCCTGACGGGGTGGTCTTTGGGGGCGAGATAAAAGAGCAC
>WQUY01000054.1 GCA_009781855.1 Oscillospiraceae bacterium
GGGGTTTGATGGGGATTGGGTGGAGCGGAAGTTGGGGGATTTGCTTAAAGTCAATTCCGGCAGGGATTACAAGCATCTGAACCCTGGCGATATACCTGTCTATGGTACTGGCGGCTATATGTTAAGTGTGGACGAGAGTTTGTCCGAGTATGATGCAATAGGCATTGGCAGAAAAGGTACGATTGATAAGCCACAGCTACTAAAAGCTCCATTTTGGACAGTTGACACCTTGTTTTTCATGTTGCCTTTGCCTGATAACGATTTGTGTTTTCTGCACGCCGTGTCGCAAGAAATCGAATGGGCAAAGTTAGATGAGTCCACAGGTGTGCCATCACTTTCTAAAACAAATATTGAAAGCATCCCACGGCGTGTTCCCACCCGCGCAGAGCAAATCGCCATCGGTAACTTCTTTCGTAGTCTTGATGGACAAATAACGGCACAAGCTCAAAAAGTCGATCAATTGCAAACTCTCAAAAAAGCATATCTGCAAAAAATGTTCATTTGAGCGCAGACAAGCACCGCATAATCTTGTCGTTGTCTTGGTTTTCAAGCTCTCGAATGATATGCAGATACGTTTCCTGCGTGGTCGTCACGCTAGAATGACCTAACCGTCTGGCGATGCTGGCGATAGACACCCCCGCAAAAATCAACAGCGAGGCGTGGGTGTGGCGTAGACTATGTAACGATATGATAGGCACGTCCGCTTTTTGACACAGCATTTTGAGCCGATCATTGACGGTCGAGTTGAATACTCTACCACTCACAAAAATCGGCTTATCATCCGGCAAGCCCCTTGTTAAATCAGCAATCTGCTGACTTAGCAAGGGGTCTATTTGTATCACTCGTTTCGAGGATTCATTTTTGGTGTCTGCGAATCCGCCGCGGGTGCTTTTGTAATCCCACGTCTTTGAGATTTTTATCCTCTGAGATGCAAATGCTGAGCCGTGAGGTGGCATCTAAAAAGAGTACAGCGGGTTCTGTTCGTGATTTTCTCGCCACAGTCAAACGGTATACACGCATGAAAAAACTCACGCCAGAGATTCTGTGTGAGTTCGTGGATAAGATTGTGGTGCATCACCGTGAGCGGATAAGTATTGCGGGCAAGGACAGCCCTGCCGCCGAGGTGCAGAAAGTTGAAATTTTCTACAACTGCGTTGGCGCAATCAATGTGCCGGACTTGAAGAAGATTCCGCAAATGGAAATTCACATTCCAACAAGAAAAGGCGTAGCGGTGAGCTATGCTAGCGCTTGAAATGAAAGTGGGTGTTGTTAGGGGATTTGAGATTGTACTACAATCTCAAATCCCCTAACAACACCCTCACTGGCGGAGAGGGCGGGATTCGAACCCGCGGTAGGTTGCCCTACACAGCATTTCCAATGCTGCACCTTACGACCACTCGGACACCTCTCCGTATTTAAATTCAGACCGAAAATAGCGGCCTGGGACTCAGCCACTCTAGCCTGACCCGTCTATAATATAGATTATGGAGGATTCAAAGTCAAGAAAAATTACTGCGAAAACTTTTGTTATTTCTTCCGGGTGGATTTAATCAACCTTTATCTTGTAGGCAATAAACGCCTGCACTCCAACCAGGTATCATCAGTCATGGACGCACCAGTTAATTCGTTTGCACTATGCGAGCAAAAAAATTGCACACAAATATGGTATACTAGCCTTTATTTTTCTTGACAGGCGTTAATAAGGGTTATAGAATACTATGGATGATAGTGGTGAAATATTAGGGGTATTTTCACGATTTATGAGCAATCGCGAAACACAAGCTGACGGGAGTCGAACTCCCGCCAACTCAAGCCGCAAGGTAGCGGGAACGTCAAGATGACATATTAATTCTGACTTTTTGCAGCGCGAAGCTTTCATCATAAGGATGCAGGGCAGCAAGCAATGGGCACTGAATCCAACAAATATAACGAAAAATGGAGGTGTATATACCTACAATGTTTGGATCACCGCTAGATATTATAATATTTGTGGCCGCTATAATTGTGGCAGCAGTTATTGGATTCATACTTGGTATCTTGTACAGAAAAAAGGTATCGGAACGTGAAATTCAAAGTGCCGAAGAAAAAGCCAAAAAAATCATTAACGATTCGATAAAAGCCGCCGAAAACAAAAAACGTGAAGTATTGCTTGAAGCCAAGGAAGAGATACATAAAAATCGCAGTGAGTACGAGCGAGAGATAAAAGAGCGCCGCACAGAAATACAAAAACAGGAGCGAAGACTTCAACAAAAAGAAGAGATGCTCGACAAAAAAACCGATCTCATTGAAAAGAAATCGGAAACACTCGCAAAAAAGACTGCGGATCTCGAAGCTGCCCACGAAGATGTTGCAGCACTAAAACGCGGTCAGTACGAAATGCTAGAACGAATCTCCGGATACACAGTTGAGGAAGCCAAGAGCTACCTCATCAAAAACTTGGAATCAGAAGTTACACATGAGGCGGCAATGAAAATCAAGGAAATCGAAGACCGTCTCAAAGAAGAAGCCGACCAGAAAGCGAAAGAACACATTTCTCTAGCTATTCAAAGATGCGCAGCGGATCATGTCGCTGAGGCGACCGTCTCTGTGGTACCCCTGCCCAATGACGAAATGAAAGGCCGCATCATAGGTCGGGAAGGCCGGAATATACGTGCAATTGAAACCCTTACCGGAGTAGACCTTATCATAGATGATACCCCAGAGGCAATAACACTTTCGAGCTTTGATCCTGTCCGACGCGAAATCGCCAGAATAGCGTTGGAAAAGCTGATTTTAGATGGACGTATCCACCCTGCCAGAATCGAGGAAATGGTAGAGAAAGCAAAAAAAGAAGTGGATGCAACGATAAAAGCCGAAGGCGACAGAGCCACATTCGAAACGGGTGTACACGGACTCCATCAAGAAGTTGTTAAGTTGCTGGGAAGAATGCGTTACCGGACGAGTTATGGACAAAATGTCCTGAATCACTCGATAGAAGTTGCGCATATTGCAGGTCTTTTAGCTGCGGAGCTTGGTGCCGACGTTATGTTGGCAAAGCGTGCGGGACTACTGCATGACTTGGGGAAAGCCGTTGATCATGAGGTCGAGGGGAGTCATGTTACCATCGGTGTAGACCTTGCAAGGAAATATAAAGAGAATGACGAGGTCTTGCACGCGATTCATGCACATCATGGTGATGTAGAACCGCGTACAATCATAGCGTGCCTCGTTCAAGCATCAGATTCAATATCAGCAGCCCGACCGGGTGCGAGACGCGAAAACATTGAAAGTTATGTCAAGCGGCTCGAAAAACTTGAAGAACTTACATGCTCGTTCAGTGGCGTAGAAAGCTCATATGCAATTCAAGCTGGGCGCGAAATTCGCATTATGGTCAAGCCGGACGAGGTCACAGAAGATGAAATGGTTCTTCTAGCTCGTGAGATTGCCAAGAAGATTGAAGTTGAGCTTGAGTATCCAGGGCAAATCAAAGTGAATCTGCTCAGAGAAACAAAAGCAATAGAATACGCAAAATAGGCAAAAAAACCGGTGGCAATGATAAAATAGCTGCCGGTTTTTTCTCGCAACACTTTCTGTTTTACCAATGCTTGCACATCATGCAGATTAGGTTCTATCATACAACAATTCTTGAAAAAGAAGTGCCAAAGGAGTATAATCAACTATCGCACGAAATAAAACTGACGGGAGTTTGACTTCCATCAGCTAAGGGGAGCAAAAAGCAATTGTTAATACTTGGCATTGACCCCGGTGTTGCAACGGTGGGGTTCGGAATTATCAGCGAGTCAGGCGGCAAGCAAATGCTACGCCGCTACGGTGTCATCACTACCCCGGCGGGAATGAGACTGGCGCTTAGACTGAGTCAAATCAAATCTGACGTTTCCGAGCTTATCGAGACATTCAAACCAGACGCAATAGCGGTTGAAGAATTATTTTTCAACACAAACATGAAAACAGCAATCGCAGTTGCACATGGTCGTGCTGCGGTTATTTTGGCAGGTGAGGAGCATGGGATTCCTATGTATGAATATACGCCTCTGCAGGTGAAAAAGGCAGTCGCCGGGTATGGACATGCGACAAAAAAGCAAGTGATGGAAATGGTCAGCAGGCTCTTGTCAATGGCAGAAATCCCAAAGCCTGACGATGCTGCCGATGCGCTGGCCATAGCAATTTGTCATTCAAGAACTGCGAACTCATTAATGAACATACAGGGGGGAAATACATGTTCTACTATCTAGATGGAGAAGTTTCAATTATTGGGCAAAATCTTGCGGTTATAGACATTTCTGGTGCAGGTTATGCCTGCATGACCACAATGAATACGATTTCGCGTCTCGAAGTAGGCAAAAAGGCAAAGCTGTACACGTATTGCAATGTCAAAGAAGACGCTTTCGATATATATGGTTTTTTTGACTTGAGTGAAAAACGCTGTTTTGAACAACTGTTAAGTGTTTCGGGGGTTGGGCCGAAAGCAGCATTGTCTATACTTTCGGCATCCACACCTGAATCGCTGGCATTGGCCATTATCAGCGATGACGAGAGTGCGCTGACTGTTGCGGCTGGGGTAGGGAAAAAACTTGCTCAGAGAATCATACTTGAGCTTAAAGACAAGGTGAGCAAGGACACAGCAACGCTGAAATCGTCAGGATATGTTCCCACGAGTAGCGAGGCTGGTCAGCCCGCAGGAAAACAACGGGATGCGGCAGCAGCCCTTGCAGTGTTGGGTTACAGTCAAGGTGAAATTTCTGCGGCGATGCGCAGCTTGGATGTAGGCATGTTGAGTGTAGAAGAAATCATCCGCGAGATTCTTAAAAAAAGCGTTAAATAAATGTGCTTATACCCGCCTTGGAGTGGGTGTGGCAAAATGGAGTTTGTGAGGACGACATGGGAATAGATTACAGCGACAATATTCTTGAAGAAATAGACTTTGATGAAGAAAACACAGTGCTACTGACCCCTGCATTTTCAAGCGAAGATGCAAGCGAGGGACGACTACGCCCGCAGACACTTGAAGAATATGTTGGACAAGAAAAAGCAAAAGGAAATCTGGCAATTTTCCTAGAAGGTGCACGCCGTCGTCAAGAACCGCTTGACCATGTGCTTTTGCACGGTCCACCCGGTTTAGGAAAAACGACTCTTGCGGCAATAATAGCCAACGAAATGGGCACTGCACTGCGGAAAACATCAGGCCCTGCAATTGAGAAACCAAAAGACCTTGCCGCCTTGCTGACGAATCTGAACGAAAACGACGTGCTATTTATAGATGAAATCCATAGAATGAATCGCGCTGTCGAAGAAATACTTTACCCAGCCATGGAAGACAAACAAATTGACATCATAATAGGGCAAGGGCCGACTGCGGCTTCTATATGTTTAGACCTAAAGAACTTTACACTTGTAGGGGCGACCACGCGTTCGGGACAGCTCAGTTCACCACTTCGGGACAGATTTGGAATTGACTTGAAACTAGAAATGTACACGACACAAGAGCTGCAAATCATAGTTGAACGCTCGGCAAAGATACTCAATATTCCTGTTGACCAGCAAGGGGCTCATGAGATAGCTTCAAGAAGCCGTGGCACACCCAGAATTGCAAACAGGCTTCTGAGGCGTGTGCGTGACTTTGCCGAAGTTACTGGAGATGGTGTAATAACACATTTTTCGGCAGATGATGCACTGACAAGACTGGAAATAGACGCGACAGGGCTTGATGCGGTTGACAGGAGGCTTTTGGAGAGTATAATAGTAAACTATAATGGTGGGCCGGTGGGTCTTGAGACGATTGCAGCAACGATTAATGAAGAGTCAGTGACAGTAGAAGATGTGTACGAACCATTTTTGATGCAGCAAGGTTTTTTAACAAGGACGCCGCGCGGTAGATGTGTAACACGCAGGGCATATGAACATTTGGATATGCTTTATCCAGGACATGAACAGATGACGATTTGAATGCAGCGTTTAGAGGGTGAGGATTAAAAGACCTCTTAAATGTAGGCAGACTAATAATGGAATGGAGCTTGTGAGGACAAATGGGAAAATATTTTGGAACAGACGGCATCCGTGGGGTAGCAGGAGCGCAGCTCAGCGCTGAGCTGGCATTCAAAATTGGGCAAGCAGCGGCGACGGTACTTGCAAGGGAAGATGGAAAGCGACCGACGGTCATGATTGCCAGAGATACGCGTATATCATGTGATATGCTCGAAGCGGCTATTTCATCAGGATTATGTTCATTGGGCGCCAATGTTACATTGCTTGGGGTTTTGCCGACACCGGCAGCAGCATACCTGACGATAAAAACGCAAGCAGATATGGGCGTTGTCATATCGGCATCGCATAACTCATTTGAACATAACGGGATCAAACTTTTTGGCGCAAACGGATATAAACTCAATGATGATTTAGAAGCGAGAATAGAAGAACTTATTGACAATAGCGATGAAATCAAAAACAAAACAGGTGGGGAACTTGGACGTATAAGTCACGATCACGGCTTTTGGACTGAGGAATATGTCAAATATATCGCGAGCGCGTCAACCGGAGGCCGATTTGGCGGCAGGATAGCGATTGATTGTGCAAATGGTGCTGCAACAGAAACGGCTCGGCTTCTTTTTCGGCAACTAGACGCAGAATTTGAAATAGCTTATGATGAACCGAATGGTGTAAACATCAATTATGGCTGCGGATCAACGCATCTGGATTATCTTTGTGATATGATGAAAAGCGGCAGATTTAGTTTGGGAATCGCATTTGATGGAGATGCTGACAGATGCCTGATTGTAGACGAACTCGGCAACACCATCGACGGAGACATGATGTTGGCGGTTTTCTGCCAAGATATGAAAGCGTCCGGAGCGCTTAAAGGCAACGGTTTTGTGGGAACTGTCGTTTCGAATGCAGGAATGGAAGTGTTTGCGAAAAATAATGATGTGACATTTCACCGCGCTGCTGTGGGAGACAGAAATGTACTTGAAAGAATGATTGAAACAGGCTGTAATCTGGGTGGAGAATCATCAGGACATGTTATTTTTTCAGACGAAGCAACGACCGGTGATGGTCAGTTGACTGCGGTCAAATTTCTAGATGCTTTAAATCGCTCAGGGAAAAAAGCATCGGAACTTATAAGCGATATACCGCGATTTCCTCAAGTAATGCCCAGCTTCAAACTCACCGGAGGTGCGACACAGAGAGATGCGATCATGCAACATCCTAAATTGCAAAGTGAGTTGGAAAAATATGAAGAAATCTTGTCAGGTAGCGGAAGAGTATTTATCCGCCCATCGGGAACAGAACCGATAATCCGTGTTTTAGTTGAGGCGGAAACAGAGGGCAAAGCAATGGAAATAGCCGAGCACTTTATAGACCTGATGAAAACAATTTGACTGATGTGTTGCTAAATCAGCGATTTCTAGTCAAATATTGAACAAATATTGAGGTTTTTGCATAAAAAAGCTTGACTTTATTTACAGCTATAAATATACTAATTGAGGCAAATAGCATATTTGCCTCAATTATGTGATTTTTTTACTAATACGGTATGGACGGTAACGTGTTTTTTTGGCAAACTTTATGAATGGCGTAGATGACTGCACTAGCCTTGAATTGGCTCAAAAAGCCTTTAGAGAGGACACGGAAGCGGAAGAGGCGCTCGTATCTGAATATGTTCAGCTCGTAAGAGCATGTGCCAGACCTTATTTTTTGGCAGGCGGCGACAGTGAAGATTTGATACAGGAAGGGATGCTCGGACTTTTATCCGCAGTGAGAAACTTCAATCCGCAAAAAGGCGTGAAATTTTCTACATATGCCGAGTTTTGCATCAGACGGCGTATTTACAGTGCAATCAGGTCGGCGTCTAGTTACAAACATACCCCTCTCAATAGCTATATTTCATTGGAATCTCAGCAACTTGACGAAACAAGTGCCCAAAGTGCGCATTTTTTGCGTGATCCTGAAGACTCTGTTATAGCGCGAGAGAGCGTCGTGGAGGTTGAGAAGCTTCTTTACGGTGCACTATCCCGGTTTGAGTCCAGAGTTTTAGAGTTATTTTTGGATGGGATGTCTTATAAAGACATGGCTGCGAAGTTGGGCAAGCCAATCAAATCGGTAGACAACGCTACGCAAAGGATCAGAAGAAAGTTGGCACAGATTCTCGGGCAGGCGTAGCCCCAAACATGGCGTAAATCAGTGAAAGCTGAACGCAAATACAGGCCCTAAAGGGTACGATTTTTAGTCAAAAGAGAGGTTTCAAAATGTACGAGGACAAAACATTAGCATGTAAGGAATGTGGTGCAGAGTTTGTGTTCACAAGCGGTGAGCAAGAGTTTTATGCAGAGCGTGGCTTCCAAAATGAGCCACAGCGTTGCAAAGCTTGTCGTGATAACAGAAAAGCAGCAGCACGCGGTCCGAGGGAATACTTCACAGCAGTATGCGCAGATTGCGGCAGTGAAGCAAAGATTCCTTTCGAACCAAAGACTGACAGACCGGTATACTGCAGCGATTGTTTCGCAAAGAACAGGGAATAACCGTCAACCGAATGGAGGTTCGAAAAATGTCGTTTACGAAAGACATGATCATATCTGATATCCTTGATAAGGCTCCGGAGACTGTGCCAATGTTCAATTCAATAGGGATGCATTGTCTCGGTTGTGCAATGGCAAGCGGTGAAACTCTTGAGCAAGCGTGTGCAGCACACGGCGTAGATGTCGATGCGTTTCTTGACACGCTGAACTCAGTAGTTGATAAGAAATAAATAGGAATCAAATTATGAACAAAAACGGGTCGCAAAGGCGACCCGTCTTTGGTTCAGTAGTAAAAGTTTGAAATGCAGAGTGCATATAGCGCATAGAGTGTATGCAAGTGTTTATCTGGGAGCGCAAATGAAAAAACTACCAAAGCGGCTGCAAGTGATTGCCGATTTTATAAATGAAGGTGCTCGTGTTGCTGATATAGGAACAGACCATGGGTATCTGCCTGTGTTTCTTGCATTGACAAACCATGCAAGCAGGATTATAGCATCTGACATCAGTGCGGGCTCACTGGGCGCAGCCCGCCGCTCAGCCGATAAATACAATGTATCTGAAAAAATAAACTTTGTAAATGCCCCCGGTCTGACCGGCATTAACGAAAATGAAGTTGATACCATTGTAATTGCTGGCGTCGGTGGTGAAACAATTATTGAGATTCTTGAAGAAACACAGTGGACAAAAAATGGCAAAAGGCTTATACTACAGCCGCAGACAAAAAGAGAAGTGCTCTGTGACTATTTAGGCGAAAACGGATATATAATATGTGAAGTGAAGACTGTCAAAGATCGGGGCAGAGACTACTTTATCATGATTGCTCAAGGAGAACAGAAAGATGACAACGGTTAATGATGTATATGAATTTTTGAATAAGATTGCCCCTGTTGACATGAAGATGGAGTTTGATAATGTAGGATTTCTTGTTGGACGTGCAAATGATGAGGTATTGAAAATAGTTGTGGCACTCGACATAACCAATGATGTCATATTAGAGGCAATTGATTACGAAGCGCAGCTAATCGTATCTCATCATCCGCTTTTCTTTTCCATTAAGAGTGTTACAGATAATGACTTGATTGGAAAAAAAATCATCCATATGTTAAATGCAGATTTGTCAGCGATTTGTATGCATACAAATCTTGATGCGGCTCGCGGTGGTGTAAACGATGCACTGGCAAAAGCTGCCGGAATCACAGATTGCGGAGCAGTGGAATTCTTAGTGCAGGGAAGCAGCCTGCCGACAGGAGAAACTTATGCGATAGGCAGAGTTGGGCATCTGGCAAAACCGTGTTTTATGCAGGAATATTTAGAAGTATTAAAAAAAGCGCTGGGCGCTAATGCATTAAGATACTATGACTCAGGCCGTGAGGTGCATAAGATTGCAGTTGTTGGCGGTTCTGGGGGAGATGAACTTTATACCGCAATCAAGCATGGTTGCGACACATTTGTTACTGCTGATATTAAATACCATTTGTTTCTTGAGGCGAAAGAATTAGGCATAAACCTGATAGATGCAGATCATTTCTGCACCGAAAATACGGTAACGCAAGTGCTTTTTGAAAAGCTGAGTAAAACGTTCCCTGATTTACAAGTAATAGTATCGAAGCGGCATAAACAAACTGTGCAATTCTATTAATCGATTCTCAGGTAGTTGCTTTTTAAGTGGGACTCGGATTTTTGCTTTACAAATCGAATAAAGATGGTGTATTATACATGTCTGCCGACAAGTTCGGTAAATATAATTGCGATGCATCTGCCTCAGGCAGAGTATCAGCAGGAGGAATTTAATAATGAGAAAAACAGGCATCAATGTGGGCAAGATGGTACAGTTGGCCGTACTTGTCGCAATCATCGTGGTTTTGGCAGTTACCCAAATAGGTTTTATTATGTTGGGGCCTCTGTCAATCACAATCATGATGATACCAGTAGCAATCGCCGCAATTGTAGTTGGCCCGGCCGGAGGAGCGATTGCAGGCGGAGTTTTTGGTCTTACAGCATTTATAAGAGGGATTTCCGGAGTAAGTCTATTTGCAGCAACGCTGATAAACATAAATCCGATTTATGCGTTTATCCTTTTTGTCGTGGCACGAGTACTTGCAGGCTGGATTCCCGGACTTATCTATAAGGCACTTAGTGCGAAAAAAAATAAAACGCTGTCAGCGACGGTGGCCTGCTTTGTGGCACCGATTTGCAATACAGTGTTTTTTCTGAGCACCCTTTTTCTGCTATTTGGCAACACTGAATACATCAGAGGATTTGGCGACACGGCATGGGCAATCATTATGACGTTGGCCGGAATCAATGCAGTGGTTGAAGCAGGTGTGGGCTTTATCGTAGGAACAGCTATAAGCCGTGCGCTGGTACATTTTTTGCCGGGTAAAAAACCGGAAATGAGCAACGAGGCAAAGGTGTCAGTATGATTTTAGCATTAGATGTAGGTAACACAAATATCACCGTCGGTTGTATAACCGACGGTGATGCCGCTCCTTGCGTATGTGCCGATGAAGTTATTGAGACCGAGCAAGCCCGGCTCAACCCCCCAGTTTGCTCGGATATAACGCATGTGTTCAGGATTTCGACGAATATAGCAAGAACTGCTGATGAGTATGCTATTCAAATTAATAATATGCTGCAGTTCCAGGGAATAAAGCGCAATAGTATAGTCGGTGCGGTTATTTCCTCTGTGGTTCCACCCTTGACAAGCACATTTAAAAATGCAGTGAGGCAACTTGCAGGCGTAGAGCCAATCATTGTAGGTGCAGGGGTTAAAACAGGTTTGAACATACTCATAGACGACCCTGCTCAACTTGGCGGAGATATGGTTGCAACGGCGGTAGGTGCTATTGCAAAAAAATCGCTGCCTGCTATAGTTGTAGATTTCGGCACAGCGACGAAAATGTTTGTAATTAATCAAAACGGAAGTTTTATTGGTGGCGCTATTTTACCGGGTGTGGCGCTGTCAATGAATGCGTTGGCAGCGGGAACATCACAACTGCCGCGTATACCTATTGAAGCTCCATTGAAGAGCATTTCGACCAATACTATAGACTGTATAAAAAGTGGTGTGATTTTTGGCGCGGCATCAGCAATTGACGGAATGGTTGAGCGCTATGAGGCTGAGTTAGGTCAGCAAGCGTTAGTCATCGCTACCGGGGGATTAGCAGAGTCGGTCTATAAGCATTGTAAGCATGAAATAGTCTATGATCCGCACCTGATTCTTCATGGCCTGAGTTTGATATACGAGAAAAACAAGCGGAAGTAAAACTTAGGCACTCTGGTATGTTGGGGTCTGACTAATGATTTTCTGTTTTGCTCGGAACGGGTCTCGTCGCCCTACACTTCGCAAAACAGAAAACCATCAGCCAGCCCCTTGACGGTCTGCGCTCTGGAGTGCTGGGGTTTGTCAGATGATTTTATGCACCCATAGATTTTCGTTTGGCCGGAACTCCAATATATACGCCCGGCTCAGTGATGCTTTTGACCACAACTGCGCCTGCGCCTATAACAACATCACTGCAAATGGAAATGCCGTTTCGGACACAAGCCCCGATACCAATGTGCGTACCGGCACCAATACGAACATCTCCACCGGATACAGCCCCCGGAGAAACATGAACAAAATCGCCAACAGTATTGTCGTGATCCAAGCTTGCTGATGTATTCACTATGCAATGTTGCCCTATACTGGTTCGTGGATTGACTACGCACCCTGCCATCAAAACCGACCCTCTGCCAATCTTGACCTGATCACCAATAATAGCCGAGGGGTGGATTGCCGAACCATACTCTAATGAGTATGTCTCGGCGATTTGTTTTCTTATTGCATTGTTGCCGACTCCAATAATAAACATACATTCGGAATAATTGACACAAAGATTGATTTTGCCCAAGACTTTGACACCCATAACCACAGTACCTACAGCGACACCATCGTCCAAAAAACCTTTGATTGTGAAACTGCGTTTAGTCAAAATGTCAGCAATAACAGCCCCATGCCCTCCTGCGCCGAGTATGATATATTCTTTATTTGCAGCACGAATCATGCGACCACCTCACAAAATCCCTCGACCGCAATGGCGCCGAGATGTTCCTGCTTTCTAATACTTCTCATTTCCGGTGAAAACTTCCATAGTTTCGCTTGTTTCGGAAGAAATCCCACTTCGGTCAAGAACCTTAATTAACGTAGAAATGATAATTTTTACATCAAGATGAAAACTAAAATTATCCACATACCAGCAATCCAGAATAAACTTTTCTTGCCAGGATATCGCATTTCGGCCACTGATCTGGGCATGACCCGTAAGTCCGGGGCGCACATTATGCCGCCGCATCTGCTCGGCGCTATAAAGGGGTAAATACTGAACAAGCAACGGTCTAGGGCCAACAAGGCTCATATCACCTTTGAGGATGTTCCACAGCTCGGGGAGCTCATCTAGACTTGTTGCCCGTAACATTTTGCCAAAAGAGGTCAATCGCTTACTATCCGGTAGCAGTTTACCATTTTCATCTTTTTTATCAGACATTGTGCGAAACTTGCAAAGCCTAAATAATTTGCCGCTCAAACCTGGACGTTCCTGTCTAAACAAAGCAGGAGCACCCAATTTGATTCTCACTAAGATAGCAACAACGAACAAGACCGGAGACAGAAGTACAAGTCCGATAATAGAAAACACTATGTCAAATAACCGCTTCCCAAATTTACGATACATATTTCACCTGTTGATAAGCTTGTTTATAAGTTCACAAACACGATCCTGCTCACTCGCCGTCATATTTACATCAGATGGCAAACACATGCCGCGTGAAAATAAGTCGTGGCAAACAGGTATGGTCGTAACAGACACCGAATCGCAATCTGCATAAAAAGGTTGTAAACTCATCGGTTTCCATAATGGCCTTGTCTCAATGCGTTCTTGCTCAAGCTGTTCCATGATTTCGACAGCAGTTATGGGGCAACCATTTTCAAGCGTCAAACATGAAAGCCAATGATTAGCCTTACAATTGCTCGGAACAGGGTTCATGCGAATAAACTCATTGCCTCCGAGCAAAGCAGCGTACCGGCTATAAATTCCAGTTTTTTGCGAAACTCTCAAATCAAGCGTATTGAGCTGTCCGCGGCCGATTCCTGCACAAATATTTGACATGCGATAATTATATCCAAGCTCACTATGTTGATAATGGCGAGCAGGGTCGCGTGACTGAGTAGACCAAAACTTGGACTTTTTGATAATATCCTCATGCGCACAAATTAACGCACCGCCACCGGAGGTAGTGATGATTTTATTTCCATTAAACGATAAAATCCCGATATATCCGAACCTGCCTGTCTGTTTGCCTTCGAATGTGCTGCCAAGAGACTCAGCAGCATCCTCAATTATGGGGACATTATATCTGTCACAAATTTCTGTGATTTGATCAAACTTGGCAGGTGTGCCGTAAAGGTTGACAACGATTACGGCTTTGACATCAGGATACTTTTTAAACGCCAGCTCCAGAGCCTCCGGGCACATGTTCCAGCTGTCCGGCTCACTATCTATGAAAACGGGTGTAGCACGTTCATATTTGATTGGATTACATGTAGCGGCAAAAGTCATGTCAGAGCAAAAAACGATATCTCCGTTAGAAATGCCCAGCGCTTTCAGCGATAAATGTATGGCAGCAGTTCCGGAAGAAAGTGCGGCAACATGTGAAGCTCCGATATAAGCAGCCAATTCTTTCTCAAATTCATCGACATTTGGACCGATAGGGGCAACCCAGTTGGTATCAAATGCTTCTTGTATATACATCATTTCAGTGCCGTTTAAAGCAGGATTTGAAAGAGGGATTACTTTGCTCATTGCTTCACCTCAAAACCGTAATTTAAGTGTCATATTATCATCTTCAAAACGAAATGACAAGTGCAGTATACCTAGAATTACGAGATTTTGCTTGTTGCGAAGAATAAGAAATTAGGATAAAATGCTATAATTGCCAATGTGATTAAAACCCACAATGGCAATAAGAACACGGAATCAAGAATGGAGACAAAATAAGCATGGATGGAATAAGTATAGAAATTATTGGTCTGATAGTCTGGAATTTTTTTACATTTTGCCTTTATGGAATCGACAAATATAAAGCAAAACACAACAAATGGCGCATCAGTGAGAAAGTACTTTTGCTTGCAGCCGTTCTGATGGGTGCAGTGGGGGCGCTTTTGGGCATGTATATTTTTCGACACAAAACAAAGCATCTTGCATTCAAGATTGGAGTGCCGATAATTTTATTAATTAATATTGCAGTAGTACTGGTCTACACAGGCAAATTGCCGTTATAAACTACCGTCAAGCGATGGAGACTTAATGACGGTGTCAAGTTGTTCTGGGTAAATCCACGCTAAAAAGTTTAGCTGACGTTTCTTAGTTTACCCAAAGCATCTAAAGCGACTTTGGATCCGGTAGTTTTACCGGATATTTTGTTATCATA
>WQUY01000055.1 GCA_009781855.1 Oscillospiraceae bacterium
ATCGTCCAACACATACCTTGCGCTGTAATTTGATCCATCCTCAATCGAATATCAACATAGTCTCCGCGATATCCTATCTCGTGACTGACACTCCATATCTGATGCGCTCCAATTGTGTTGCGCTGAATACCCCCACCGCTTCGCGTCTGTGGCGCATTCGCTGCCAATACTGATGTTGCTGTAGTTCCACTAAAAGCAGAGGCTCTATCCCATATCTCCGGAGCAGATACATCAGGCAGTCTCATTTGGGCACCTAAAACTAACGCTCTGCTCGACGGTTGGCCTAATACTATTCCCGGAAATCTGCGCACATATTGTGATATTAAACTCACGTCAAGTCCTGTAATCGCCGGGCCGCGTGAAACATGTGCTGCAGGTTCAACTATGGATATACCCGGGAATCTGCGTACATGCTGCGATACAAGGCTAACATCCAGACCATTAATTTGATCATCATCATTCACATCACCCCATAAGGCCCAAATTGCATTGAGGTTTATATTGTTATCTGCATCAGCATATGTGTTAAACAGTGCTTCTGTAAACACTCTGCTTATATCAAATCCATTTGTTCCAACAGTTGGCCTTCGATAGCTATTTCTGCTGCGTCCTGATGCATCAAGCGCCTCTTCAGTGAACCAACCCCAGAAGGCAAACCCTGATTCTTGTCCACCCATCCACTCTATGATCGGCTCCATTGCCAACAGACATAATGACTCTCCGAATACCATAGGCACTGCAATTTGATTTGTATAACCGCTCGCTCCACCAGGTAAGGAATTCCGGACTCTCGCAGGCAATACACCTGGTGCATTATTCTTCATGGAGCCATATATATTGAAAGTTATCCGGGGTGAACGGTTGCCTATAACGCCTCTGGCTCCCCAGAGTGCAAAATATTGCAACCCTTCGGCAGGCATATTAAATGTGTGGTTTTCAGCAGTTACCACGCCGGTCAAAGCAGAAACAGGAGTTCCGGCTGTCGGTGCAGTCGCACCACGATACCAACCCAAGAAGTAGTGGTGTTCCTCCACCGCTCCAGCTGACAACGCTACGGGCGAACCAAACATCACTGCGTTTGAAGTGCCATCAAACATTAATGCAGTCTCGCTTGCACCGGCACCCGCTGTACCGGTTTGGTTAACATGAGTCAGACTGCCCGGCACATTGGTAATCGTGAGGCCAACATTTTGACGGGTAAGATTAATCACTATTGTTGCCGGATGTACTAAGTCTTCAAAAGTTATTGTATGCTCTTCATAGCCAAGACCTTGTGCAGCCGCAGTGAGGATATTCCCCACATTTCGGCCACTGAGCATAACGTTAAATATACCGCCTGATCCCGACACATTATTACCTTGGAGTACAAGCGTTGCATTTTCAACAAATCGTGTGCCTTCCATAACATGTACTGTTACTGGTACATTGGCGTAATGAGTTAATACTATTTCAATGTAATTCGCCATAACATCGGTCGTACTCAAAGTGCGTGAGGCAGATTGGAATCCCGACGCTGATGCTGTGAACACATCACCAATGGTCGCACCATCTACAGCAAATCTTCCGGCATCCACGCCTGTACCCGGAATTATATCCATACTCAAGACTGGAGTAACACCGTTGCGAGCCGCAGTTAGTGAGGCAGTAGTTATCAGGTTCCCATGTTGGTTTAGTATGCGTACCTCCGGCAAATCGAAGATAACCGTAGTGGAGCCATTTGAAAATGATTCCCATACTATCGGAATCACAACTGTTCCAACTCCTGCGAGAAATATATTGCTTGGCCGTTGTGAAAACATTATCGGAGATTCACCAAACGGTGCAGTTGCAAGGATATCAAAACGCACATCTACGAATATACCAGAAGTAAAGTTGTCTGGTATATCAGGGTTTGGATTTGATTGCCACGATACTATAACTTCACCGCGATTCCAACTGAACACACCTTCGAAAATCATATTATGTAAAACTGCGTTCCCACCACGGAAAGGCCCCAACACTGTTTCAAACAGTGTTCCTGACAAATTATCATAGGCTTCTTGCAACTCAGATGTTAAAGCACTACGCTCAATACGCGGTGATAGTCTTGGATTACCCAAAACCGCAGGGTCATAATCAAAGATAATCATTGTCCAACACATGCCCTGCTCTGTAATTTGATCCATTCTCACGCGCACATCTACGTAATCACCACGTTATCCGGTTGTATGGTTAATGCTCCATACTTGATGTGCACCAACATTGTTAAAGGGAGCTACAATGCTACCTGTTGCAATAGTCGCCCCTACAATATCTGATTCAGATGAAACGAGCTGATTATCCGCTCCATTTTCCAAGTACTCAGCAACGGCATTATGTTCTGTAGAGAACACATTCACTAATTCTTCATTAGATGGTATATCCTGACCTGGCTCAACATCCGGTATTGCAAATGCAACAAGCGGTATGTTTACCATGATAAGCAATGCGAGTAAAAATGTCCCGATTCGTGTGAGTGTCCTCTTCATATTTCTTCCTTACCTTTCATAGCAATCTTCAAAGAATTGTGGCGCACATTCATTTGACTTGGCGCAATTTAGCATTCGGATATTTTCAATCATTTTTTTGACAACATTTCCTCAGTATGGAAATATAGCAAAAATCTGCTGCTTAATCTATACAGTAACGCTCACCTGCGTATTTTCGCGTGTAAGTTGTATGATTGGAGGCATAAGTTGCAGAAAATCCGTGGAATGTGTCGTATGACCAACACATTCCACGGATTCTTAGTTAAATTTATATATTTTTAGTCTATAAGCTGACGAGAGGTTTGCCTTACACTATACCCAGTCGCTTTTTCAAAGCACCTACATATTGTCGCGATATCACCACGCGTTCATCGTTTGACAGAACAGCCTCCAAGCGACCAGA
This sequence comes from Oscillospiraceae bacterium, assembly GCA_009781855.1. Lineage (GTDB taxonomy): Bacteria > Bacillota > Clostridia > Oscillospirales > Oscillospiraceae > WRMH01. The sequence continues at coordinate 2,911 of WQUY01000055.1, forward strand.
CATAGTAGGTAATACAGATGTTATTTTGCCCAAATTCACAATGAGTGACTTCGCTATACGCTGAAAGTCTAGTACTGCCAACTCGGCTTCCAATTCATACAGTTTTTGCTTGGACTCATATACCACATCAGTTCCATAGACAAAGGTTACATTATCCACCGTTTCTATGTAATATATTTCCTTAACTTTTACTATATGGATTTCGTTGCCAACATATACAATCAGCGTTCGTTCCTCTGCCTTAAGTTTAGCGAGCAACTCAAGAAGTTCAGCGCTTAAATAGCGGCATTTGACTATGATCTGGTCTTCTTCACCAGCAACCGGGTCTTCTATTATAATCTTCATGCTACCCACCATAGCCGTTGTTTTATATTCTTTTTGCTGTCGCGAGTGTAACATATCCAAAAGGTAATTGTCAATACAGATCATTTTTGTGCATTTGTGCAAAAAAGATTTAATACACATGCTCACAAGGGTTCACAAAGGCCTCTTTAAATCCTTACTTTCCGCGCTTTCCTTGCCGCGTTCGTTATTTTCAAGCCTTGCATTGGCAAAGGCTTCAGCTAATACTTTCCTATGCGCAAGGGGTTACACTGCCGGGATGGAAATCCGCATGTTAAACCCGATAGGCGTTCGGCTCCCGGCTGCTTAAGATTTCTTCCGCCAAAGCAAGTTGCTCTACAGTATTTACGCCCAATATCTCATCACCCAAATCGCGGCATAAAAGGCCTATTTTTGCACCGTTCAAACGCATTATCTCTGGTACATCAGTCAAATAGTATTCACCCTGATCGTTGTGATTTTTCATGTCATTAAGTGCGCTCAGCAACTTAGGAGCTTCAAATACATAAACCCCAGTATTTAACTCAGTTATCTTAAGTTGCTCAGAATTGCAGTCGCGCTCTTCAACTACACGCAGAAACGCCCCATCATCGTCTCTGATTATCCTGCCAAATGCCTCTGGAAGCGATGATTCTCCCGTCAAAATAGTGCAATCGTTTCCACTTTTAAAATGCTCCTGCAAAAGCGATTCATAGGTCTCTCGCTTAATCACAGGCATATCACCATAGCAAATAAGGACTGCACCCTCATATCCGGACAACTGTTCTTTTGCCGCCAATACAGCGTGGCCTGTACCCAATTGCCGCTCCTGATAGGCAAATTCGTATCCGTCATAGTGATCAATAACCCTATCTTTTCCAAAACCAACAACAATAATTATGTCCTTTTTCAAGGCAGGCAGCGCATCAAGGACATGGCTGAGCAGCGGTCTACCGCACACCTCTCTCATCACTTTAGGAACATCACTTTTTTCTGATTGCAAACGGGTACCTTTTCCCGCTGCTAACACAATAGCTTTGAGTTGTGAGTTCATGTAACTTGCATCCTCCATTCAATAAATTGGATTTCGTCATGCCAAAGCAGCATTTCGCTCTCTTTCGACCTCAATATCGGCTCGTCAGACTAGTTCGCAAGGCCGTTAGAAAAGCCTTGTCATTGCTTATTTCTAAATAGAATGCTCTTTATGTACTGCGTCCAGTTGGCACCACCATTTCAGTAATTCTTTCGACGGTGAATAAATTTGTTCTCAAATACGAATACACTCCGGGCAACATCGACACAGACCCTTCAGAGCAGGAGAATAGGAGATTTCTCCGTGCACCGCTCTCACGCGGAAACATTGCGGTAATTGCTGCCATAGTGGATATTGAGTAATCAACAAGACTTTCAGCGCTTTCCCAGAAAATCAAACCGTGCGCAGCCGCAACTTCCCTTGCAGCCTCTTGGGCTTCATTTGCTGATACAATCACAGTTCTGACCTTAGCCGCCTCAAATAGCAATGCTGATATATTATGGTATTCCTCAATCGTTCCTTCCTGCAACCAAATCCCTAGCGTGTGCCCTGTGCCGGATATCCTGCGTATCAGTCCGGGATTTTCGAGTATATCGTCAAAACTAACGAAAAAACATGCGTGAAACCCCGATACCGTCTGCAATTCAAGCAAATCCAAAATCCACTCCGCACTTCCTGCCGAAATATCATAGAAACTCAGATGAATCGTAACCTCACTATAATCGGGCGGAGACGGCTCCTCTTCTATTGGAGGCGTAGGCGGCGTTTCTCCTCCGGTCTCAGGCGGTTGCGGTGGCGGTGGAGGCGGTGTAGCAAAATGCTCCAGATATGATTCCCTGATTGCAGCTCTATTCATTCCAACAGCAGTCCGATCATTTATCTCTGATCCTGAAATTATCCTGAGTACTTGCATTTGTCTTTCTGGAATAATATCGCGCGGCACATCAACTATCCGGAAGCTAAAACCGAAAAAATCACTTACTTGTCTCAACGGCACGTAGAATCTTCTCCCCAGCCTTCGTGCAGCGGGCCAATTCAAAACCACCCCATCTTGATCTATTGTTCTCGTTTGTCCAATCCCGGTATGAAAATCAATATATCTAGTGTCCCTGAAAAGTCTGACAAAATCCATATCGTCTGAACCAACTGCCCACACTTGCAAGCCAGCCAACACACTTACCGGCACAAAAATATCACTGCCGGATATAAGAGGCATCGTTTCATCGCTAAATGGCAATTTGGTTTCGTTAATGAGCACAAAATAGGGCGCAATGGCAGCTTGAGATGCCACCGGCATGAATGTTATCGCCAAGAGTAGCACCAACAGCAATGATAGTATCCTTTTTTTCAATTGCAATTACACCCCTTTCTTGCGGTTTCGTTCGATTTTTTAACAATAACATATTTAACTTAATTTTACAATACGCACAGGGTTTGACACAATGTGATAATTGGCGTAAAATATAGTAGAGTAAGCGAGGCAGCCGCGTGAGAAGTGCCGAAAGGCCTCTCACGAGGAAAGTCCGGGCTCCATAGGGCAAGGATAACGGGTAACGCCCGCCGAAGGCGACTTCAGGACAAGTGCAACAGAGATATACCGCCTGGTCACATGACATTCTTAAACGGACTTAAATCCCGGCAATCGGGTTTCAATCCAAAGATAATCAGCTCCAGTGACGGAACGCATTTTCGTTGATATCAGCGAAAATGCAGTACGTTTCTGCATGAGCGACCAGGTAAGGGTGGAAAGGCGAGGTAAGAGCTCACCCGGCGTTCGGAAACGAAACGCCGCTGTAAACTCTATCCGGAGCAACACCGCGGGAGAGCTGCGTTTTATCGCAAGGCCTGCCCGGCCGCTCTCAGGAGGTGGCTTGAGCCCATTGGCAACAGTGGGCCTAGATAGATGGCTGTCCACGACAGAATCCGGCTTACTGCTTGCTCATAAAAAATCGGCGCATTGCGCCGATTTTTTATTCGATATAATCCCTACATCCCAGAACGTAAGTTGTCAAAGGTCTGGCATCATAGATTCTGCGACTGACGCGCAGAATGACGAGGGACGAGGATTTTTGTTGAAAATCATCGAACAGACCCTAGCATACCAGAGCGCAGACCGTCAAGGGGCTGGCTGATGGTTTTCTGTTTTGCGAAGCACTGTGATCTGCTGGGGTGCTTTCATAGCGCCGCTTGGTAGATCGCTTTGATATCATCATAACCCAAAACCTTAAAAGAGCCTATCGTACGCGTGTTGTTATATGAGCATATATCACTAAGGATATCAATATCATCTTTTACCCTATCACCCACAGCATCCGTGATTGTAACCGGCATTCCAATAGAGCGGAAATATTCCTCCGTAGCAGCTATCCCTGCAAGCGCAGCGGCCTCATCGTCACTTTCTGTTATGCCCCAAACCTTTCTGGCATATTGAGCAAAACGCGCTATATTGTTGCGGTAAACATACCTTGCCCAGGCAGGCCACGTAGCAGCCAGACTTGCTCCATGAGCGGTATCATATCTGGCTGAAAGCGGACTTCCGAATTGATGCACAGAAAAATCCAACGCTTGCCCAAGTCCGGTGATGCCATTATGCGTAAGACTTCCCGCCCACATGATTTCAGATCGAGCTTTGTAGTCTTGCGGATTTTCCATCGCCATGCGTCCATATTTTATCACAGCTCGCATTAGCCCCTCAGACAACTCGTCGGTAACTTCATTATCAGTATCGGGTGCAAAATACCTGTCCAATGAGTGCATAAGCATATCAACTATACCACAAGCAAGCTGATATGACGGCAAAGTATATGTCAAGATTGGATCCATTATCGCAAACTTCGGGCGGTTAAACGGCGTATTAAACCCTCGCTTTGTACCATCCTCCGTATTCGTAAGCACTGCCGAATCACTCGTCTCGCTACCTGCTGCGGCGATTGTAAGCACAACACCGACAGGAAGTGCTGCAGTTGGTAATGCCTTGCGGCAATGGTAATCCCACAGAGGCACATCATTACCCGCAAGCCCGACTGCAACAGCCTTTGCCGTATCAATAGAACTTCCACCGCCAACTGCGAGTACAAAATTTATGTCCTTATCCTTATAGTCTTCAATAACTTTGAGTGCAAATTGGAGCAACGGATTTGGCTGCACCCCTCCGACACAGTGGTAGTTAATGCCCTCATCTTCTAATGACTTTGTCACTGTATCCAGAAGCCCACTCTTGACAACGCTTCCTCCGCCGTACAAAATCAATACATTTGTCCCGCCAAAAAACTTAACTTCGCTGCCTGTCTGCCCTGCCGTATCCGCACCAAAAACAACTTTGGTCGGACTCCAAAAAGCAAAACTATTCAAAAGCCAATCCTCCTCGTTTAAAATCCTTTAATCTTTGGTATCGTACCATAGTTTTACAAAGTACGCAACCCGAGTTTGAGGTCATAAAACAAACGGACTTCATAGGCAGTCCATTCATTTGCACAACAATTAATCATCCCTATCTCATCTTTAATTTCGGATCAAGCGCATCACGCAAACCATCACCAAGAAGATTGAATGCCAAAACCGTAGACATTATAAAGAAGCCCGGGAAAGACATGAGCCATGGCGCACTGCGAGCATACGCCCTGTTATCCGCTATAATCGCACCCCATTCCGGTGCAGGCACAGGTACACCAAAACCAAGAAAAGACAACGAAGCACCAACAATTATCGCAATACCAAGGCTGGCTGTAAGCGTAACAATTATCGGACTTAGCCCATTTGGCAAAACCTGTGTGAAAATTATTCTAAAATGCGGCAAACCCACTGCCCGCGCAGCTTCAACAAACTCATGATTTCTCACCGTGAGTGTTGAGGCCCTCGCCATCCTCAGATATATAGGAGTAGCCTGAACCCCTACAGCAATAATCAAATTTTGTAAGCTCTGTCCAAGCACTGTTACAATTACCATACCTAAAAGAATGCCAGGTATTGATGCCAAAACATCTGATGCGCGCATAATAATTTCTTCAAGTTTCCCACCGTAGTACCCCGCAAGCGAGCCAAAAGTGATTCCAAAAATCGCACCAAAAGTTACAGCACCGAGACCTATGGCCAGTGTATATCTGGATCCGTAAATCACGCGCAAAAACAAATCACGCCCAAACCCATCAGTACCGAACCAATGCTGCCCACTCGGCCCCGTAAACCTCATCCTTGCATTCATTGCAGTAATCGAGTCCATACTTATGAATAACGAGATTAAAAATGCCAAGACCAGGAGCGATAATATAATAAACCCGGCCATCGCACCCTTATTTTTGCTCAAATGGTGAAATATCTCTCCGGCTTGACTTCTCTTCTTGAATTTTTTTGAAACAAGCGCATTGGCTTTTGTATTACTCATGCTGCACGCCTCCTTTTCTTGCTGGCGCTCAAATACTGAGCCTTTACTCTTGGGTCAACAAACGCATAAAGTACATCTACTATAAGCTGCACCAAAACATAAAGAATGCTCGTCATGATGACAACACCTGTGGTCAAAGTCACATCTCTTGCCGTAACTGCGTCGGCTGCAAGCCTTCCGATTCCTGGCCAAGCAAATACCGATTCAACAACAACAGAACCAGCCAGCTGAACACTTAGAGACGATCCTATAGCCGTAATAATCGGTATCCAGGCATTTCCAAGCGCATGTTTTCTTATAACAACCCGCTCTGGCACACCCTTCGCCCTCGCTGTGCGCAAATAATCTGCCTTAAAAACCTCAAGCATATTTGATCTTGTTTGTCTGGCGGCGTTGGCCATAAGTGCAAAGCTACTACAGAGTGCAGGAAGAAGCAAACTTCTTATTCCATGTTCATAACCCCCTGAGGGCAACCAACCAAAGTGCAATGAAAATGCAAGAATCAGCAAAAGCCCCAACCAGAACACCGGAATAGAAACGCCTACAAGCGAAACTACAGTCACAGCATTATCTACAAGACTTCCCGCTTTCATTGCAGCAATAATTCCCAATGGAATTGCAATAGCCGCACCAATGATTAGGGCAGTAAATGACAATACGAGTGTGTTGGGCAACCTGACAATAAACTCTCTCCAAACGCTAAGCCCGGTGACGTCTGAGACGCCTAAATCACCTTGAACCAGATTAAACATATACACCCCATATCTATAAATCATGGGTCTGTCCAAGTTAAACCGCCTGATCAGCTCCTGACGAGCTTCCGGCGTCAAGTCCTCGGAGAGCATCGCATCAATTGCATTACCAGGAGCCAGCTCCATTAACGAAAACACAATAAGAGACACGCAAATTATTATTGGAATCAGCCATAAGAAACGTATTAGTATATAGCGAATCAAGTTTCTTCCCCCTTTTTACAGTCCTTACAGCGACCGGTGCGATAACACCGATCGCTGTAAAAACACAGCGTTGGTTAACCAATAGCGGTTAAAAGTTTAATGCGAATTTAATCAACTATGAGGAAGATTTCCCTTAAATCAATTTGGCGATTCTCAGCGGTAAGCCCTACGCCTCCCAATCCATTGACAGCCACAACTGGGTTGACACGATGATACATGTTAAAAAACGGCGCATCGGCAAATACGATTTCTTGAATCCTGAGAAAATGATCCCTGCGTGCATTCGTATCAGTCATTGTGGCAGCCTCTACCAACATTCTTGAAACCTCAGGGTTGTCATAGTGCATCCTGTTTTGAGGTCCACCCGGATAAAAAGCCAGGCGATATGAAGACGAACTGAGATTCATTGCCAGCGAGTGAAATACGATTTGTGAACCGCCTTGCGGATCTAGCATGTATGCATTCAAACCCGGAGTGTCCATCTCCTGGATATAAGCACTAATTCCAACCTGACGCAATTGCTCTTGCAATGCTTGCGCCCCATTTATTGCCGTGGCAATGGCGGCAGCTATTTGAATCGTCTCTCCATTATAGCTTGACCTCATCAGATAATCCCTTGCTAACTCCTGGTCAAACTCTATAATTGGAATATTGTTATTGCGGAATTCCGTCTGGAATCCCCAAATTGAACCGTCAGGCAAATTGCAAGCCGGCATGGCCCAGTCTCCCGCAGCAAAATATGCAATATCGACCCTGTTGGCTGCGTGCATCACAGCTTTTCTGAAGTAATAGTCTGCCATCAGAGGGTCATTCATATTAAAGGAAATACCTGTCAGTGAGTTAAATGTATGTGGGACAATATTAAAATACTCTGGATCAGCCTGGAATAACGGAATATCTTCTGAGCCAGTACCAAAGCTTATCTGACTGTCTCCGCTTTGAAGCCTGACGGCACGGACACCCATTTCCGGAACAAATCTTATCGTCATCGTCGGAGTCAGTATATTTCTATCTGTATTCCAATAATTATCATTTCTAGCCAAACGTGTCAGGTCATTTGAAAGAAATTCGGTAACAATAAATGCCCCAGTTCCTATCCATGTTCCATTTTCCGAATCCTCTTCAATCGCCCGACGATTAAGGATACCTGCAGCCGGAATGGTCAAATTGAAGTAAAAGTCAACATTGACAGCCCCAAGTACTATTTCAATCGTAAACTCATCAATAGCTCTGTTGGTTTCGATTGGAGCCCACTGCGCCGCACCCTGTGAGCCTGCGCCAATTTCTCTTGCCAACTCAACTGTGTTTATAACATCCTGAGCAGTAAACTGGTCTCCGTTATGGAAGAAAACATCTTCACGAAGATTAAAAACAAAAGTCTGATAATCCTCAGTATTCCAATCCCTTGCGAGCGCCGGAAGATATTCACCTGTGTCAGGATTTCTTTCAAGTAACCTGTCGTGTATCAGTATGAATACCATATCTGTGGCGGTACTGTTTGCAGCAGGACTCAGCGGATTTAATACAGCAAAATTTTCATTCGGCAAAATCACATCAATATGCTCTGCAAACACTACATCGGGTTCATCTGGTGCAGCTTCTGTCAGATCTCCATCGCCTGTACCAACCGGAGCACCAGGTTGTTGTGGCGGAGCTGTCGAAGTTCCCGCCCCCCCGGGCGCAGTTCCTGTTCCGGTATCAGCAGGGCCGCAGGCCGCCAACAATGCTAGGGTCATTCCTAAGCAAAGTGCCAATGCGAGTGCTTTTCTGATTTTTCTCATTTCAATTCTCCTTAATATTGATAATTTTCATCTGCTCTTTCCATAAGTTCTTGCGGTTTCAAACATGGCCTCATAGTTTTCTCTCTTTACATTCTCAATGGACCCACTGCTGTTGAGCAAAAAGCCTCCTCCTGCGGCACAGTTGTCAACAAGATATTTCACCCTGTCCACCACATTTTCCTTAGTCCCCCATTCGAGAAGATACAGTGACATCCCCCCGGAAATACATGCAAGTCCTTCAAACTTTCTTTTTATCTCTGCAAAATCCCCTTCCTCAAAATGAATAATGCACGAACCTGCCGGAAATTCCAGCAACCGCTCTTTAATGTAATCTATTCGGGTTTCATAGGGACCCTCACAGTAAATAATAGGGGTAACACCATGAGCAATCAGGTGTTTTAAAATGCTTTGGAACGGACTCCAATAGAGTTCGTCATACTGTACAGGACTCATAAATCCGTCCATCCCCTTATGAAGTGGGAAAAACACCCTCTTTATAGGCATATCACTTGCTAGATAAGGCTTCCAATCCTGCATCTGCTTATTAGCAAGCATTTCACATGTCGCTAAAACTTTCTCAGGCATCTCAAGAAAGTCCTCAAACATACCCATGGTTCCACGGAAAAAGTCACTAATTATGTCAAATGGCACTTCTCCCGCACTTGTGTTATATGGTGGAAACCCTAATTTTTTCAGCTCCCTATTGCAATACGCTATATGCTCAATAGCCTTTTCTGTCTCCTCAATAATCCCTATCAAATTTGAAAGCGCATCTTTCATACCGGGATAAACCATAGGCGTAAACACTTTAGTTCCCAATATATTTGCAATCAACAGATTCATACCCTCAAGGCCTTTAAGGCCTGAATACGCCCGTGGAATATACTTTTTAAACATGAACCCTGTAAAGTCTGACAAAAGCTCATCATACTCTTCCTGAGCCATAAATTCCTGCTCTATAAACTGGTATGAGGATGTATCAGGCACTTTTGTTCCAGGACGACCCGGCCAATCAATCATAGCAGATTGCGCTATTTCATTGGCTCTACCGCTCACCAGATCAGGTAAACAGCGAATATCCGGCTGAAACTCCCTATGATAGTTGATGCTCGCCGCAATAGCTTTGTCAAAATCATAGAACTCTGACTTGTGAGAACTTCCAACACCGCCAAGCACATATTGTGCCCCTATGGCTTTGGGGATCATCGGAACCATATCCGGCTCGCGAAGGGCAATAGCGTCTGCGATACGCTTCGCACGAATATCATACATACCTATCTCTGCCATCTGCTATTCTCCTATAACACTTTTGTGATTTAGTTATATGTAACACAAACGGCATAGCTTTGAATATGTCATCAAATCCAAAGTTTTATTCGATTGATATATGATTTTTTGCGTGAGAACATCTTATTTCTGTAGAATTTACTAATTCATTTTGATTCATACAAGAAAATAAGTATGCGCCTTTGTGACATTCTTGCACAAACTCACCCAAAACTTGACGAACATCACATAGTATTATATAAATAATAGTCAGTAGGATTTTGTGGTAAAAATAACAAGACAACATTTGAAACGCATTATCATAAAATCACAAAATATTTAAAAAATGATATAGCATTTTCACAATGATTTATGGGGGTGATTAGTTTTGAAGATCTCACTTAATTTATTATTGGAAGAACTTGATTTCAATCTTGATAGACCGCATAACATAAATCCCTCTTTCTCTCGGATTGAACCATATACACTCGGCTGCTCAGACATTTCCGGCGAGTGTTTGATGGTCTCGGCCTTGTCCGAGGCATTGCTTGTTCCAAAAAAACCAAACCTATTCTTCCTATGCGTCCGAGACAGGATGGTTGATGAGCTCGAAACGGAAGAAGCGCTTGAAGGTATTTTTATAGTCCGGAGAAATTTGGATCAGCGAGAGTTATTCACAGTTGTGAATCGCATTTTTCTTCACTTCCGCGATTGGGTAATGCAAATGCAAATTTCAGTATTAGACAACCATGGTGTGCAGCATCTTCTGGATTTGAGCGAATCTATAATCGGCAACCACATCACTGTCCTAGATTCCTCATTCAAGCTTCTGGCATATACGCAACATGTTGAAACAGACGATGAAAACCTGTTGCAGCTCATGGAACAGGGCTATCACTCTGAGGAAACTGTCGAGCGTATGCGGTTGCACCGAAGAATCGAACAATATGAAACCGCTGATGAAAACGACATAATCATTAATGATGACCTCGCTATTTCTGGGTATGTGACTGCCAAACGGGTCTATAAATCTCACGGTGAAATGCGTAATTACCATTTTGCATCTGTCGTGATGGTTTGCTGCAACAGATCTTGTACAGATGGCACTGTTGAGCTCTTTTCTATGTTGCTGGATAATATAAAATATTATATCGACCGCGAAAGACCTGTGACCACCGGAAACGCACCGATGGAAACATTTTTTTGTGAACTCATAAGCAAAACCCTGACAAATGAAGCCGAAGCACAAAAAAGGGCATCGTATCTCAGGATTCCGTACGAGGGATTTTTCGAATTATTTGTTTTACATTTCGATGATGTAATAAACACGCCAACCGGACGCTTTATCCGTGAGATGTCCCTTAAACTACCTAATGCAAAAGTAATTCTTTATGGCTCAGACATCCTGATCCTAAACCTCAGCAAAACACAGGATAACATTGAAAATGCAGAAACCCACAGGGAGCATCTCAGCAACATTGTTGGCGACCAGAGTGGCTCTTGCGGAATCAGCAATGTGTTTTTAAGCCTCAGTGAGATTTCGCCCGCATACGACCAAGCAAAAGCCGCAGCCGTCACCGGAGAAAGACTCCGCAGAACGCACAGTGATGCCAGCGGAATAAGCTTTTTCTTTTTCGAAGATATCTTTATGTATTATCTTGTCAACCACTGCGCTGAAACAGCATATGAGCTTTTTTCCAACAGTCTTGCTTTTCGTGCAATCAAAACCCTTGCAAGACACGACAACAATCATGGCACCAAGCTTTTGAAGCTTCTGTCCGTCTATTTGGGCTGTGAGCGAAATGCAACGTCAACATGCAATTTGATGCATATGCACCGCAACACAGTAATTTATCACATTGGAAAAATCGAATCGCTTTTGAATGTCAAGCTTGATGATGAAGACATCAGGCTCAAGCTCATCCTAGGGCTCAAAGCATTTGATGTCGGGTTGTTGTAGAAATTAATCGATACAAAAAAGAGGTCATACGACAGAATCTTGCCGTATAACCTCTTTTTCTTTGTTATTTTATACTGTTTGCGCCTTTAAATCATCGCCATCTTCACTGATGCAGTGACATGCCACATAGTGGTCGGGTGCCACTTCTATAAGCGGAGGTGTGCCCTTGTCGCACATCTCTGGGCGATAGTAGTTACAGCGCGGTGCAAAGCGGCACTCATCAGGCGGG
>WQUY01000056.1 GCA_009781855.1 Oscillospiraceae bacterium
GACCGCACGGTCTACTTTGCTCCACTATGGATATGAGGGGCGCAGAGCCACAGCAGGTAATCTGGCATTTCCGTATTCACCTTCTGACTTTAAAGCAGGGGAGGTCTACGCTTTTAGTGTGTACCACTTACTGGAAACGGATGACCCGGCCTCTTTGTTCCCTATAGAATATATTCAACTATAACTTACTGAGCGTGAAGGAGCATATAGATGAAGACAAAACTGACTGATATTGCGAGTGTCATAAGAAGTAAGAACTCAGGGCCTTATGAACTCACTTTGGATATTATCTTCAATGAGTATGAGGATTTTGAAAAGATAAGAGATGGTGAATTTATAAATGAAGCACTGATTTGCTCATTATATGGAGTAACGCCTGAAAAAATCGTGAGCATTGTGGCCTTTGCACCTGCGAAAGCAATCAAAGCCACGATCAAGCGCCCGCTTTGTTCGGGGGATTTGGGTGAGACTGATGTCTATGGCGCGCAGCAACATGCGCCCTTACTGGGGCTTGAGTTTGACATATAGGGTAGTCTAGCCTTAAGCTGACGGGAGTCCGTCCGGTAAACTGATGGGCGTTCGATACCCAGCAGCTTAGGGCGGAAAGCAGGAGGGAGTATTATGCCATATTCAGCGCGAATGCAAAAGAGTCATCTTTACAGTGTGTTTTTCGCCCCACGTGGAAATGAACGCATGGCTGACCTTGGTATGCAAATTGCTCAGCAATACCTCAGTCCTTTTGACAAAATTATCGGCCTTATCGGGGTTGCCGGAAGCGGTAAGAGCATGATTATCAGAGGGATGTTCCCCGGGCTTGAACTCACCAATGATGATGAGGGTGTAAATATAAGGCCGTTGCCGCTTTTGAATGTGGATGAAACGGGCTTTTATACTGCGCACACATATCATATTGATGTGCGATTTGAGTCTGCATTCAAACAAATGCACGAGCTTGCTGATGCCATACTCTATGCAGTGAGCAAGGGCAAACGGGTGGTGGTTGAGCATTTTGACCTGATTTATTCGCAGCTTGGCCGCAATGCGCACTTGCTTATAGGGCTTGGGGAGGAAGTGATTGTTACCAGACCCACGCTTTTTGGGCCGAGGCCGCAGGAAATTTCTGAGGTTGTGTTTAGGTCGATTAAGTCTAGACTTATGGTACACACTGCCGAAGATATATGCGAAAGCATTTTGCGCCATCAGGGCATTGAGATTCACGAATACGAACATGCCGATGTAAGAAATGGCTTTATTCTCAGCTTTATGAATAAACCTGATATTGACATTGTTGCGTTGGAAAAAGGTGTAAATGAGCTTATAGAAATGGATGTACCCATTTCCTACGCCGATGAGAACCATATAAAAATCGGCGATAATATTCAAAGATGCACCGGACCGCGTATGCATGTCCGTAGTGCAGGTGAGCTAAAAAAACTGACGCTGTTAAAGGAGCTTCTTAAAGAGCCGATAACCAACCGTTATTTACTGGTTGGTGTGGTCGGTGAATTTGAGGATGTTAATGAATTGAATCATATTGTATTGCAGTAAGCTGACTGGAGTTCGACGCCCGTCAGCTTATACCACCTGAGCAGAAAGGCGGTTTTTATGGGAGATGCTAATTTAAGGGACAAGGAAAGCGATATTGAGTATACGGGGAAACTCAGTGACAGCGCCGAGTATCGGACGTTGATGCGTCGAACAGAAACTATGATGAGCAATCTTCCGGGGATGGTTTACCAGTGTATAAATGATCCGCCGGAATTTACATTTACCTTTGTCAGTGAAGGAAGCTACGCTTTGCTGGGATATGTCCCGGAAGAGCTGATGGGCAACAGCACTTTGAAGTTTTTCGATATGGTTCACCCTGACGATCTTGAAGAACTCATAAGACTTAATGACGAAACAGTATCTATAGGACTGCCGCTGGAAACCACGTTCCGTATCGTCATGAAAGACGGTAGGGTAAAATGGCTATGGGAGCGAAGCCGAGCTGTTGAGTTTTTTCCGGACGGTACACCTCATATCCTAGAGGGTTTTTACACAGATATCACCGAGCAACGCCGACTTGAGGCCGCAGAGCTTGCAAATCGTGCGAAATCTGAGTTTTTGGCAAATATGAGCCATGAAATAAGAACTCCAATGAATGCCATTTTGGGCATGACAGATCTTGCACTGAGAACCAACTCCCCTGAATCCGTGCAAGAGTATTTGAGAAATATCAAAATAGCAGGAAATCAACTGCTCACAATTATTAACGACATACTCGATTTTTCGAAAGTCGAGGCTGGTGTAGTGGAGTTAGTGTCGGAAAAGTACAATATCCACTCAATGATAAATGACGTTGTGACTATGATTAATGTGCGTATAGGTGATCGGCCTATTGATTTGATTGTTGATGATGACCCGATGCTGCCCAACGAGCTGATTGGAGATGAATCAAGAATTAAGCAAATAATCACAAATCTGATGAGTAATGCTGTAAAATTTACAGATGAAGGGCATATTCTGCTGTCCATAGGTTTTGAGGCTTCTGAGACAACCGGACAATGCACGTTGAAAGTTTCTGTGACCGACACCGGTATTGGCATCCGGGAAGGGGAAATACATGCGTTGTTTGACAGCTTTGCGCAGCTTGATACAAAAAAGAATAGGAGTATAGAAGGCACCGGGCTGGGGCTTCCGATTTCAAAAAACCTTATTGAACTCATGGACGGAGAAATCACAGTTGAAAGCACATATGGGCAGGGAAGCTGTTTTTCGTTTTATATAATCCAAAAAGCAGAGACGCTGCGCCATGTGTCAACGCTGCCTTATGATGAGCACCGCAGAGTGGCGCTGTGGTATACAAATACGGATAAATCACGTATTTTGTCAAAGAAAATTTCGAAGCTCGGCGCTTTTTGTGACATCATAAGTGATACGAAAAATATTGAGAGATACTCTCATGTGTTTTTTGATTATTCAAAACTTCAGGATATCGAAAAGGTTCAAAGTCCGGGAACGAAGTTTATTACCTATATACGCGGTGCAAAGAATTTTGAAGATGTAGCGCCTAATCTGGAACATGTCAGGATGCCGCTTACAAGTGTTTTGCTGCTTCAATTGATGGGCGGCAAAATTGATACCCGCAATGAGATTGACTTGGAGCGTGAAAATTCTGGCGTTGTATTGAATGATTGCTTGTTTTTGGTGGTTGATGATATCGAAATCAATCTGATTATTGCCGAGGAGGCGTTGCGCTCATATGGGGGAGATGTCGATTTGGCTGACTCAGGTTCAAAGGCGATAGCGTTAGTGAAAGAAAATAACTATGATATCGTTTTTATGGATCATATGATGCCGGAGATGGATGGTGTCGATGTGACGAAAATGATTCGGGCGTTACCTGGGGAGAAGTATAGTAAATTGCCGATCATTGCCCTGACGGCAAATGTTGTCGGAGATGTCCGGGAGATGTTTATTGAAAGCGGTATGAGTGACTTTTTGGCAAAGCCGCTGGAACATAAGGAAATCGAACGCGTTTTGCGGGAGTGGCTGCCAAAAGAAAAGTGGAAAAATAAGCCTCGGCATAAATAGCTATTTGCTGGTTACGCTAGTGGCAGGGCATGGCGACCTTGATATGCCGTAAGAATACAAATCGCCGACGTTATAGCCAGCGATTAATCCGGCAAGATACTTCTCATAAAGTTACAGCTTGGATACACCCAAGCTGTAACTTTATGAGGACATTCTTGACAATACTGGTATAATTGTGTGGAAATGAATGGTGGACACAGACTATAAGCCGATGGGCGCTTTACTCCCGTCAGTTTAGCAGGAGGCATAAATGCGTGACTACAATGAGGAAACGTCGAAGCGAGTTCAGTTTATCAGAGACATCCTGAGCGAATCCGGCGCAAATGGGATTGTATTTGGCAACAGCGGAGGAAAGGATGCTGCGCTTGTTGGAATCCTATGTAAGCTGGCTTGCGATAACACCCTTGGGATGATTTTGCCTTGCGGCTCGGATAGAAACTACCTTGGGGACAAAAACGATGCGATAACCGTGGCTGAGCAGTATAAAATAGAAAGCAGGATGGTTGACTTAAAAGCTGTTTTGGATGCAATGAAATTTGCGCTTTCGGATGCAGTAGAAATCACTGAGCCTGCTGAAGTCAATATTATTCCGCGGCTGAGGATGACGACGCTCTATGCAGTGGCAGCCAGTGAAGGGCGGCTTGTTGCCGGAACGGGAAACAGAAGTGAGCGTTATGTAGGTTATTTCACAAAATGGGGCGACGGGGCTTTTGACTTCAATCCTATAGCTGACTTGACCGTCACTGAGGTTTATGCGTTTCTTGAGCATCTTAATGTGCCGAGAGCCATTATTGAAAAGGCACCATCTGCGGGTTTGTTTGATGGGCAAACCGATGAGGATGAGATGGGTGTCGCATATAAGCGCATTGATGAGTTTATACTTATGGGAAAATGCCAGGAAGCGGATGCAAAGGTGATTTCCAGACTCCACAGCGCAACGGAACACAAACGCCGTGCATCCAGAATTTATGAAGAGGTTTAAATAAAATGAGAGCAAGAATAATAACAATTACAACGGTGATTGTCTTAATATTTTCACTGCTGATGGCTTTTCCGGCCATGGCAGTGGGGGATGTCGTTTATACAAATACGCGGATGATTGCAGATAATTTAGAATTTCGAAACACCATTTCCTGGCATGGGACATTAGGACGCACAGAGAGTTTTGCATTGACAATGACCGGGGAGGGTGCTGCCCGTCCTATGATCATGAAAGGTGATACACTCTTCGGAACTACGAGCATATCGAATATGGTAAGTCTTGCCGAGAGTAGGGGGCTCAATGTGCTTGCGGCGATGAATACAGATTTTTTCTTCACGCAACATGGCGGCGTACCGATGGGTATTGTTATTGAGGATGGTGTGTTTAAATCCAGCGCTGGAGGCAGGAATGCAGTTATTTTTGGTTATGACGGAAGTGTAGATATCATTCCACCGCCTATAGTATGGATTTCACTTACAAATAATGGCGGCAATGCGGAATATAATAACGCGGGTCAACAAGTTATTCTGTCGCATTTTAACAAACCACGCACTGAGCGTGGCGGTATGGTTTTGTATTCGGAAATATTTTCGACCGTATCGACCAGAACAACAACTCCGGGTTGGTCTGTGCGATTTCGTATTTTAAGTGGTACGCCCTCAGTGTCGGGAACTATGTTGCTTGAAGTAACTGAAACGCTTATTTCCGAGGATGCAATGCCAATTGGCGAGGGTTATATGGTTCTGACTGCTGCGGAAATGAGCGATTTGGGTCATGAGTTTGAGAAATTTGCTGTTGGCGATGTGGTCACGCTTTCAACGTCTGTGACTGATCAAAGACTGTTAAATGCAAGATATGCTACAGGTGGCGGGTATATTCTGGTCTCAGATGGTGTTGTAGCGGATGCGTCGAATTGGTCGTCGGCTTTGCAAACGCGTGCCCCAAGAACAGCATTCGGAATTCGTGCCGATGGTTCTGTTATAAGCATTGTAGTAGACGGAAGAGCGCCAAATCATTCTGTGGGCATGACGCTAAGTGAACTGGCTGAGGAGATGCTGAGGCAGGGTGCGGTTTATGCTGTGAACTTTGATGGTGGCGGTTCGTCCGCTATGAGTCTAAGGATACCGGGGGAGCGAGAAACCACTGTAATCAGCAGGCCGTCGGATGGAAGTGAGCGGCGTTGTGCGACATATCTGTTGTTTGTGACAGATGTAAGCCCCGGAGGCTCGGTCAGAAATCTTGGCCTGAGAAATGATGGGGTTATAGTACTTGCGGAATCTGAAGTTGATCTCATTCCTATAGCAACAGATGCAGGTTTTATGCCAGTTGGCGTACCTGATGATATTCAGGTAACGGCGATGATTCCGGGTGCGATAATCAATGAACTCAATTATATTGCAGGAAGTGTAGCCGGTCCTGACAGACTGAGACTGTATTCACCTTCGACCGGTGCAATAGGTGAAGGCGAAGTATTTGTTATAACAAGGCCAACATCAATTTCGGCGACAAGAGTGGGTTCTACCACTCCACTGACCTCTATCAGGCTCAGCCCGGAGGAAGTGCTGGAGCTGAATGTAACTGCAACATATTATCGCCGCTTGGTAACGGCTCAGATAAACTCTTTTGAGTTTGAGGTAACAGGAAATATCGGACAGATGATTGAGCCCGGTGTTTTTGCAGCCGGAGAGACGGTTGCGCAGAGCGGCACGATAACTATTTCGGCGGGCGGCAGAAGTCTTGAAATCAATGTTGAAATTGCCGGATTTGAAGATATGCATAATCATTGGGCCAGGGATTATGCGGAATTTCTGGCTTCAGTTGGAATAACAACCGGGGTTACGCCAACACAATATGGACCGGAGTTGCCAATGCTTAGGGGCGACTTCATACTGATGCTACACAGAGCGGCAGGGTCGCCGGAAGCGGTAGAGTTGAGCGGATTTGAAGATGTTCCGGAGGATGCATATTTTGCTGAGGCCATGGCTTGGGCGAGGGAAGTCGGTGTTGTTGGTGGAACCGGAGGTGGCACCTTTGAGCCGCTTATGCCTGTAACCAGAGCTTCCGCATTTACATTTACATACAGGGCTTTGGGCGTGTTGGGTATTGATTTTGAGACTGGCACGGCAGAGGATCTTGAAGATTTTGCAGATGCGGGTTCGGTGCCTGATTTTGCGATTATCCCGACAGCAACGCTTATAAGATTGGGTATCGTTGAGGGCGCTAACGGGATGCTAATTTCTGACAGCACTTTGACCAGAGCACAAATGGCAAAGGTTTTGGCTATGGTACTTCAGATGTAATAAGGGACGAACTGTGTTCGCCCGATAAAATGATGGTGTTTAACTTTTGGCAGCTAAAGTGTAGGGGCGAACTGCGTTCGCCCGCACTGTAAAGTAAAGGATTGTTTTTATGTTTGTAGATAAAGCAGGGGTTGTAGTTAAAGCCGGAAAAGGCGGGAATGGTGCGGTTTCATTTCACCGTGAAAAATATGTGTCTGCCGGAGGTCCTGATGGAGGGGATGGGGGACGAGGCGGCAGTGTCATCATTGAGGTAGATAAAAACATGTCTACCCTCATGGACTTCCGGTATAAACGAAAGTATTCGGCTGGAAATGGAGCCGACGGCCAAGGGAAGAACAAAACAGGAAAGGACGGCAATGACCTTGTCATTCGCGTCCCCAATGGTACGGTTGTCCGTGATAAAGAAAGCGGAGCAATAATTGTCGATATGTCGGAAATAGACAAGTTTCGTCTTGTTCGTGGTGGTTCGGGCGGCTGGGGAAATAGGCATTTTGCAACGCCGACACGTCAAGCGCCTCGCTTTGCAAAGGCAGGGTTGCCCGGCGATGAGCTGGATATCATATTGGAACTGAAGTTGCTCGCAGATGTGGGGCTTGTTGGGTTTCCGAATGTCGGGAAGTCAACATTTCTGTCTGTTGTTTCTAAGGCGCATCCTAAGATTGCTGACTATCACTTTACTACATTGTTCCCAAATCTCGGTGTAGTTTATGTTGGGGAAGGCACTTCTTTTGTGCTTGCAGATATTCCGGGTATTATTGAAGGGGCTTCAGAGGGTGC
Organism: Oscillospiraceae bacterium; assembly: GCA_009781855.1. Lineage (GTDB taxonomy): Bacteria > Bacillota > Clostridia > Oscillospirales > Oscillospiraceae > WRMH01. Next base: position 7,636 of record WQUY01000056.1, read on the forward strand.
GGGGTTAGGTCATGCTTTTTTAAGGCATGTTGATCGATGCCGTTTGCTCATACATATTGTAGATGTTTCGGGCAGCGAAGGGCGCGACCCGATTGAGGATTTTGAAGCCATTAATGAAGAGCTTCGCAGATATAATCCTGAGCTGGCTGAGCGGCCGCAATTGGTAGCGGCAAATAAGTGTGATATTGCTCATGATGATGAAGCGATTGAGCGTTTTAAGCAGTATGTTGAAGAAAGGGGATATAGGTTCTTTTTGATTTCTGCGGCTGCGACTACAGGTGTGAAAGAGCTGGTGAATGCTGCTGCTGCTGAGCTAAGCAAGCTGCCGCCGCTGACTATATATGAGTCTGAATATGTTCCTAAACCCCGGATGCAAGGCAGCCCGGAGGAGTTGGTTATTGAGGTTTTTGATGATGTTTGGACTATCGAGGGTAAGTGGATAGAGTGGTTGATGAAGAACGTGAATTTTGACGATCACGAATCTATGATGTATTTTGAGCGCGTTTTACGAAATGCCGGTGTTTATGAGCGACTGGAGCGCATGGGTATTTCTGATGGTGATACGGTGAGTATTTATAATCTGGAGTTTGAGTATGTGAAGTAGAGCGCAGTCACCCCAACAAAAAGTAAACAATCAGCGGAATAGTAATGCCGGACAATAGCGTTGTCAAAAAAACACCGCCTGAAGCAGCTTTTTCATTGTTGCCAAATTCTATGGCAAACATTGCTGCAACTGCGGCTGTCGGCATACCGGAAAGCACGACAATGACCCCGAGAATGAGTTCGTTATCAATAAATGGCCGAAGCACAAGCCATACAATTACGGGAATTACTACGAGCTTTACCATAGTCATAGGAAGTAACCTCCACTGTGAAAAAACATCTTTGAGTGGAGACTGAGCCAATATGACACCAATGATTAGCATTGAAGCCGGGGTGGTAATACTCCCAGCAAGCCTTACGGAATGAATGATGACATCAGGCATTCTGAAATCAATCAGAGCCAATGGGATAGCCAGTAAGGATGCAATAAAGACAGGATTTAACAAAGATTTTGGATTAAATCTTTCTTTTTTGCCCGAGACCAAAACCACCCCAAAGGATAAGCTTGAAATCCAAAACGGAATGCCAAACAGAGCGATATAAAATACAGCGTCCTGTCCGAAAATTGCAGAAGCAAGCGGAAGACCCATGAATGCGACATTGCCGAAAATCAGCATAAAAGCATACATGCCCCTCAGGCTTTTATCTTTGCATAAAATTCGTGAAATGGGTATGGCGATAATCACATATATGACATTTACTGCCAGAGTCAGTAGCATAAAGCGTACAGTTTCACCCCCTTCAATATTGAGGCTTCCATCTATGACGGAACTCAATATTGTAAGGGGGAGTGTTATGGTGAAGACCAGTTTAGTCAGGACTTTACCTGTCTCCGGAGTCAGCGCTTTGACTTTACATCCGATATAGCCCAAAGCAAGTAGGATAAAGAGTACTGCTAACTGATTGATTGTTGCTTGCATATCCACACCCTCTTGCTACAATGTACAACACGGTTTGGTGGCGCGTCTTTTTGTCCTAACTGAATCAGGCAAGAGTGACCAAGCTGCCGGGAGCGTAACTCCCGGTAGCTTAAACATGCGATAATTAGCTTCTCAGTTGAATCCAAAGCCGGTCATAAAGATCAAGGATGTGTTGCGGAAGATGTAAAAACACCTCGGATTTTGCATAATCTACTTCGCCCACAAAAACGACTTCGCGGTATGCAGGGTCAAGTTCCTGTGCGAAAATTGCTGCGGCTTCATAATTTGCTGAGGCATAATGTGACCATCTCATGTTCATCAGCGCAATATCAGTGCGTGACATGAAGTTGATGAATTTTTCTGCGTTTGCTCTGTTTTGTGAGCCGCGAGGTATTACCATTGCATCAACAAAGAAGTTGGTTCCTTCGACTGGTCTGACAAAGCGCAGATCAGGATTGTTTGCATACATTGTAAGGAAATCTGGTGCGTAATATGGCCCAATCCAAGCTTCGCCGGATTCAAGCTTGTCAAATATCTGATCCATAACATAAGCCTGCAAGATGCCTCGTTGTTGCGATAAAAGCTCAAATGCTTCCTGTATTTCGGATTCATTTGTCGTATTTATATTATACCCAAGGTATTTCAAGGCGACGGCAAAAGCGTCGCGCGGATTATCAAACATAAGAATCTGGCCTGCGAATCTTTCATCAAACAATGCACCCCAACTTGTTATTTCATAGGGAATCATTGCGGAATTATATATAAGCCCTACTGTGCCGACTTTATAAGGCACTGCGAATCTATTTTCAGGGTCGAAATCAAGCCCCCGAAACCTTGGGTCAATCAGCGAGGCGTTTGGAATATTGTCAAAATTAAGTTCATAGAGCATGTCCTCGGCAATCATTCTGCCTATCATGTAATCTGATGGGATGATGACATCGGCAATCATGCCGCCAAGGTTAAGGGCAGCATACAAGGTTTCGTTATTTACAAATTCACTATACCTGACACGTATGCCATACTCCTCTTCGAATATACGTAAGACATCCATATCAATAAAATAACCCCAGTTATGTACGAATATGGTTTCTTGTCCGGAGGAGCTATCTTGCCCCGCTGGTGCCTGTGCCTCGGAGCCTGATTCGGCTGTGGAGCCGCCTTGTGTGGAGCTGCTTTGCCCACACGCCGTTAGTGCGATTGTAAGCATGAGACATAGTAGTGCGATTGCGATTATGGTTTTTTTCAATTTGTGTTCTCCTTTGTTTTTAGTAAATGCTAAACTATTAATTATTTTAAACAGACGTACGCTGTCTGAGTTTTTCTTCTTGCTTGATATCCCTGACATTAATTATAATCAGCAGGATAAGTACAGACATGAAAAGAATGGTTGATAGGGCGTTGATTTCCGGACTCACGCGCCTACGAGTCATCGCAAATATTTGCATTGGCAGAGTCATAATGTTGCCACCAGCAGTAAAGTAGCTGATAACAAAGTCATCTATTGACAAAGTGAAAGCTATGATTAGGCCGTTTATGATGCCGGGTCTTATTTCCGGTATGATAACTTTTCGGAAAGCTTGCATCCACGTGCAACCCAAATCGCAAGCCGCATCAACCAGATTGCGGTCGATTTGGCGAAGCTTAGGCATTATGGCCAGCACCACATAGGGTATGCAAAATGTGACATGAGCGAGTAGGAGCGTTCCAAATCCTAGTCGAAACGAAAGCATCGTGCCGAGGGAAACAAAGAGCAGGCTCAAAGAAACGCCGGTAACGATGTCAGCATTCATCATCGGAATATTGTTGATTTGCGTGAGTGGTGTGCGCCAGCGGCTGCGCATATTGAAGAAACCAACGGCGGCAACAGTTCCGATAAAGGTTGCAATCACAGAAGCAAGTACGGCGACGATCAGTGTTGTGTAAAATGCATCAAGAATTGTGCCATCGGAAAACAAACGGCGATACCACTCCAGAGAAAACCCTGTCCAGACTGTACGGCTTCTTGTGCTGTTGAAAGAAAACACAATCAGCACGAAAATCGGAGCGTAGAGAAAAAAGAGTATTATGCTCATATAAAAGCGGCCAAAGAAGCCGGGTTTTTTATTCATAAGCCAACCGCCTTTTCTTCGCCGGAGCCAAACTTATTCATTACAATGACAAACACTATAACAATAAGCATCATCACAATCGAAATTGCTGAACCGACATTTGGATTATGTGCAGTGCCTAAAAATTGCATTTCTATCAGATCGCCCAGCAGAAAAACCATTCCACCGCCGAGGAGCTGTGTGATAACGAAAGCAGAGACAGCGGGTACAAAAACCATGGTGACACCAGATAAGATGCCGGGGATGCTCAGAGGGGCAATCAGCTTGCGAAAAACTGAAAATGTGTTTGCACCAAGGTCATGTGCCGCCTCTATGAGATTTTTGTCAATTTTTACGATTACTGAATATATGGGCAATATCATAAAGGGTAGGAAGTTGTATACCATGCCAATCACTACTGCTGTTTCTGTGTTAATAATCCGCACAGTCGGTAAGGACAAGAAACTGAGTAGCTGGTTTAAAAGCCCGGTATTTTCAAGTATTGACATCCAGGCGTAGGTTCTCAGAAGAAAATTCATCCATAGAGGTAGCATGATGAGCATGAATAATATCCTTTGGACGCGCGTTGTTTCGCGTGCCAAAAGGTAAGCCACGGGATACCCAAGGACGATGCATACTACAGTAGCCAAAAAAGCCAGCCTAAATGAGCGGATGAAAACCGGCAAAAACAGCCCCATGTCGGAAAAATTTCGCAAGGTAAATTCGCCGGTTGGGGTGGTGAGTGCAAATACAAACACCATCACAATAGGTGTGACAACGAACAATGCCATCCAGCCCACATATGGAATCGAAAAATAATTGGGTTTCATTCTTCTGTCCTCTATCCTCTGTCCTCTGTCCGCTCGACATCTTCCATCGGTTCAAACTCAAACTCTGCATCGCTGATGTTTTCGTATTCGTCACTAAATGAACTATAATCGCCAAACATGCCAGAAAATGAGCTTTTCTTCATGATGTGAATGCCGTCCGGGTCAATGTTTATGCCGATGTCAGCACCGACAGGGTAAAGCTCTGTGGTTTGAATAAGCCACTTGAATCCATGGAAATCTACGATGATATCGTACAATACACCGCGAAAAGTAATGCTTGTAACTGTGCCTCTGAGCATTCCGGCAGAAGAATCCACGATGTCGATATCTTCCGGACGGATGACCACGTCAACAGGCTCTAACTTTGCAAAGCCGCCGTCAAGACAACTGAATTTTCTGCCGAATATTTCGACCACGCCGTCTTGATGCATTATGCCATCCAGAATATTGCTCTCGCCGATAAAATCAGCAACAAAAGCATTTTTGGGCTCGTTGTAAATGTCTTCGGGTGTGCCGATTTGCTGTATTTCGCCGTTTTCCATGACAACGATTGTATCGGACATAGCAAGGGCTTCTTCTTGATCGTGCGTCACATAAATAAATGTTATGCCCGTCGCTTGCTGGATTCGTTTGAGTTCGTTTTGCATATCTTTGCGCAAGCGCATGTCAAGTGCACCCAGCGGTTCGTCTAAAAGCAAAACCTTGGGGCGGTTAACCAATGCTCGCGCAATTGCGACTCTCTGTTGTTGCCCTCCTGAGAGCAATGTAACATCGCGCTTTTCAAAACCTTTAAGGCTGACGATATCCAGCATTTCCAAAACGCGCTCGGATATCTCAGTTTTGCTGATTTTTTTTCCATTTTGACGCTGAAGTTTTAAACCGAAAGCGATGTTTTCAAAAACATTGAGATGCGGGAACAAAGCATATTTTTGAAATATTGTATTGACCGCTCTTTTATGAGGCGGAACATCATTAATCCTCACACCATCAAAATAGACGTCTCCCGAAATAGGTTTCAGGAATCCGCCAATAATCCTCAGCGTTGTGGTTTTACCGCAGCCGCTGGGACCTAATAGTGTGAGGAACTCTTTGTCTTTAAAATACAAATCTATGTCTTTTAAGACATACTCACCGTCAAACGCCATCGAACATTTCGAGAGGCGAATCAACTCTTTGGACACTTATCCTCCTCCTTTCGTTGCGGACTCAAGCATGTGGCTTTTGCGGTTAAACAAAAACTGCATGAATTGCCGCTCACTTTGGACACAAACCGCTGTGCCGAATCTTTGTTGGGGTGGCCGAAAGTGACAGGAAACATATTACAGTTTAAGTGGTTAAAAGTCAATGGTTGGGAAGTACTTTTTTATAAAAGGGATGTTATGAATCTGAAATACTTTGTTATCAAGATATGAAAGAACGCCCGAAACGGATTTGAAGCGAAACTCAAGCTTGTATGAGCAGAGTGCTTGGCGCGTTTCTCTATATAATTTATTAAGCCGTTCGCTGCCGTATTTTCCATCTCCAAGTAGGGGATGTCCTATATCTGCGAGTTGAGCGCGGATTTGATGGGTTCGTCCTGTTATTAATTTGCATTCGAGTAAGGACAGTGTGTCATTTGAGGTTATTGTTCTATACTCCATTATCGCAGATTTTGACCCGATGCGACTGGACTTTGAAACGTAGACTTGGTTTTTGACAGCATCCTTGAATATGAATCCTTTAAGTGTGGCGCAGGCTGGGTTTGGTCTGCCATGAACAATGGAGAGATAGTATTTGTCGATTTCATGCAGCTTGATTTTTTCATTGACGACGCGCATGGCCTCGGCGTTTTTTGCCGCAATGACTATTCCTGTTGTGTTGCGATCAATGCGGTTGCATAATGCGGGGGCAAATGCATTTTCCGCTCCAGCTCGCCACTGTTTGTTTTGATATAGGTATGCTTTGAGCATCACAATTGTTGAATGGCTTTCCGTGCCGTCACTATGGCAGAGCACTCCGGCAGGCTTGTTGATTAGGATTATGTTTTCGTCTTCGTAGATGATATCAAGTTCGGGATTGGTGATTTTTAGATATGCATTTTCTTCGTTGGGCGCTTGAAAAAATTCATCGTTGACATACATCTGAACGACATCGCCGAAAACAAGTGTGTAGCTGCGGGCTGCTCCTTTGCCTCCGACTTTAATGCGTTTTATTCGTATATATTTTTGCAGGAGGGATGAAGGGAGGAGCGGCGCAGCTTTAGAAGTAAACCTGTCAAGCCGCTGTCCGGCATCGTTTTTGCCCACTATGAATTCTTTCAATGATGTTCCTCCCGTCAGCTTATGTTATGCATTGTATCAAAAATATAAGAAACATCAAGAGGTACTTTAGAAAGATAATTTTTGAAACAAAAAAATATTTGACAATTCATATTATTTATCTTATAA
>WQUY01000057.1 GCA_009781855.1 Oscillospiraceae bacterium
AGAAGTATAGCAAAGCAATGGTGCAAAAGCAATAAGATTTATAAAAACAGCGTGAGCCGAAATTTTCGACCCACGCTTTTATGATTTATATAAGATAGTTTAAGACTTTTTTATAAACCGTTCGCCGCATTTAGGGCAGGTGATTTGGAGCTTGCCTTTCCCTTTCGGAACCCGAAGGGTGTTGGTGCAGCTTGGACATTTGAAGTATTTAAACGACTTTCTATCTCGCAATTTAGTAACAGCACTGCGGAGCTTTGTCCGAATCGGCCACCAATAGCGTATGAACTTGTCATTTTCGGCACGACGCCGGAGAATGTTTCGTGAAAGCAGCCTAAATAGGGCAAGTGCAATTATAATATACGATATGTATAACAGCGGGGTAAAGCCCGTTATGGCATGGAGCAGCGAAAGGACAAGCGAAAAGACAATCATCGCTATGTTCAGATGATCAGGACCGTATCGGCCTACCATGAAATTGCGAAGAAAGCTCCTAATCACACATGCGCCTCCAAGATAATAAATAGCAATACACTATACCATTATTTCTTGGGGCAAAACAAGTTTTTCACATATTTTTTACATAATTAATATTTGAAAATCCCACCGCCGATAAATTCCCTAATCACTGAGTCGGGCGGAACGAGCCCCGGATCGACCTCCTCGAATGCATTGAGCGCCGGTAGTAGTGTCGCAAGCTCATCGAATATGGCAGCGCCGTCTTGTACATCGCTAAACGCCCTTAATGCAAAGCGCTTCATGACCGGGATTTCATAAGGCATTGTTGAGTCAAACAGCAAATTAGCCTTATGCTTGTATGGGGTGATATACTGCATCTCGCCGTGTTGCACATTAATCCAAAGCTTTAGTGTTTCCAATGCATCGGTGTCTCTGAAACGTTCGTCTCTGACGACTCTGCGCAAGAGCCTTGTCCATGCTCTTTTAAACAGGAGCGCACCATTTTTCTCTATATCAGAATGTGCGCTGATATAGATTTTGAAAGCCTCGGGATGCTCGCCACAGAGCATGTCGTTGAGGGCGTGAATACCTTCGAAGATAACAATTTTTCCAGGGCCCAGCCTGAGCGGTTTTTCTTTCGAAAGGTCTCGCGCCCGTAGCTTAAAGCTATAATGAGGAATCAAAACTTCGTCACCATTTTTCAATGCGTGAAAATGTTCATTGAGCAATTCCAAATCCAGGCAGTAAGGTGACTCCAAGTCCACTTCACCATTTTCGAGATGTGGTGAAGTCTCAGGGTCATAAGGCTTATAATATTTGTCGAGCGAAACTGTTGTAGCGTGAATGCCAATAGACTCAAGCGCACTGCTTATCTTGAGCGCTGTTGTTGTTTTTCCGGAACCTGACGGCCCGGACAGAAAAACAACATTGCAACGGCCGCTGTTATCTTTTATCATGGCGGCGGCCTCAAGCACTTTGCGTGAGTATATAGCTTCACATTCCTGTACGAAGCCCTCGGCATCAAATTTTGCCCGCTGGTTTATTTCTTCAAGACTATAAGGATATGGCATTCTGTTCCTCCACTTTTAAAGGAAGTGTTCATAACATTATCGAGCCTCATCGGCCAGAAAAGTTTTGATCTTCCCAAACTTATGATCAAATTCGCCTGATTTTAATATATACTCCCGTGGGTATTTTGCGTTGAAAACACGCTCAATCCGGCCATTTGCGGAAACAAGTTTCGTAACACCACCGCCACCCAATGAGAGGACGGAGCAAAGCTCTTCCATCATGGAAATGTTGTAGATTCCTTCATGACCCGGAAGACACCAGCCGGTGTTTTCAAACCCTCCGGACGTAAACTTCTGTCTGTATAAATAATAGGGGTGCAGCCCACGCTCATAAAGACGTGCGAAAGCGTAATCCAGCATAATGCCGACATCATCACCCGTTGGAATTATTGTGTTTTCGAGCATGATTTTCGAGCCTTTTTTCAGCGATAATGTGTGTATGGTTACATTCTCGGGGCAGAGCGCTAAAACTGTGTCGATTGTTTTCTTGAAATGCTCCGGAGTATCTGTCGGAAGCCCAGCAATGATGTCCATGTTTAGCGCAAAGCCGTATTGCCTGCCTAAATGCACTGCATCAAGTACATCTTGCGCTGTATGCTTGCGACCAATCGCCGAAAGCACTTCATCCGACATAGATTGTGGATTGACGCAAACACGGCCTACTCCATACTTATTAAGAATGCTTAATTTAGATTCAGTAATTGTTTCGGGGCGGCCTGCTTCAATGGTAAACTCATGAGCCTGGGAAAGGTCAAAAGAAAGTGAAAGCTCAGCCATGACAGATTCTAAGAAATGATCAGGCAATGCCGTTGGCGTACCGCCGCCCATGTAAATGGAAGTCACTCTAAGCCCCAGCGCCCTCACCGTTTCTCCGGCCGCTTTAATCTCTTTGAGCAAAACAGAGACAAAAGGTTCAATCATATCAAAGGATTTCTCGACAGAATTACTGACAAAACTGCAATAAGCGCAACGCGAAGGGCAGAAAGGAATCCCAATATAGAGCGCAATGTCATGGGGTTTAAGCAACTTTTTTATTTCAATTGATTTTTGAGCTGCCTCAATGCATATTTCGCTGCGCTTTGGCGAAACATAATAGCCATCTATAAGCAATTTTCTGACTGACTCTATGGTTTTTCCGGACTCAAACGCTGCAGCAGCTATGTGCGCCGGACGGATACCGGTGAGCGAACCCCATACCGGCGGGGTGGGGATAAAAGGCTTTGCCGCTCTGAAGAAGGATTGCTTTATAATGCTTTGCAAGAGGCGGTCAGAGATAACCTTAGTTGTCAGCTTGTCTGACTTTAGCCGTGCGACACCGTGAAAAACCTGGCCGTTGCAAGAAATAGTAGTGGTTGCCTGAGCATAAAAAGCACCAAAACGAAGGCGAGAGCTCGCGAGAAGGTCGGAAGACCCTGTGACGGAGTCTGGAGAAAAAACGGGCTTTTCGTCTGGGAAGAGAGACAACATAATCTGCTCAACGGCATATTTATATTCATGTCCAATAAGTATCAGCTTCATTTATTAACACTCAAGCCTAAATATTGCAATCTATTCGGATTAGCTTTCACCATTTGCATGTTTAAGATAATAGTTAAACTTACGCTCACGATCCATAGTTGAGGATTCGGCATGACCTGGATATACTTCATAATCGCCATCCAAATCAGACAAACGTTTTAGCGATTTGAGCAGGATATCCATGCTGCCTCCGCCAAGGTCTGTGCGACCGCAGCTATCACGAAACAGTGTGTCGCCGGTAAAAAGCGCGTTTTGACATTTGATAGTGACAGACCCCGGTGAGTGACCCGGCGTTTCAAGGATAACCAATTCAAGTGCACCGATATTGAAGACATCGCCCTCGGCATACCATTTGAGTTTGCCGCAGTCGTCAAGCTTATGTGGGTCGTTCGGCCCTCCATCTGTTGCATCTTTTCTGTTTATATATGCGGGTGCCCCGGTAGAGTCCATGACAGCGTCCAGCCCCAAGTAATGGTCAAAATGGCCATGTGTCAAGAAAATAGCCTCAGGTTTCAGATTGTTTGATTCGACATACTCCAAAATCGTGTTGGAATCACCACCCGGATCGATTATTGCGCATTTGAGTGTTTTGTCGTCGGTGACAATGTAGCAGTTAGTTCCGAGCGTACCTACAGTTAATGTTTTAATCAGCATATGAGCAACTCCTTTATCAAGTGAAATCACCGTAGCAGTATATCATTTTTTTTCGCCGCTTGCAATCAGTGCGCAAGAAGAATATAATAAACGCACGCCGTTAGCGGATGCAAATATTCATTAGACTTAGGAGGTTTTTCGAATGAAACTTATTTACACCGGCAAAACAAAAGATGTCTACGCACTTGATAACCAAAACTGTCTGCTAAAATTTAAGGATGACGTGACCGGTACGGATGGCGTATTTGACCCCGGTGCAAACACTGTCGGACTTTCGATAGCAGGTATGGGTCTGGGTGGGCTGCGTCTGACCGAATTCTTTTTTAATAAAATCAACAGAGCCGGTTTTTTAACACACTTCATAAGCGCTAATGTCAATAATGCTGAGATGACCGTACGCAAGGCAAAAATATTTGGAAAAGGTGTAGAAGTGATTTGCCGCTACAGGGCTGTTGGCAGTTTCATAAGGCGTTATGGAGCGTATGCTGCGGAAGGACAGAAGCTTGATGGGCTTGTTGAAGTCACACTAAAAGACGATGATAGGGAAGACCCTTTAATAACAAAAGACGCACTGGATATGTTAGGCATAATCAGCGTAGACGAATATGAAAAACTAAAGACGCTCACAAAGCAGATATCAGGCATAATCAAAGACGCTCTTTTCGAAAAAGGGCTTGAACTTTACGACATTAAGCTCGAATTCGGCCGCGTAGGTGATGATATTGCGCTTATTGACGAAGTATCCGGTGGAAACATGCGTGTTTACAAAGACAGCAAGATAGTTGACCCACTCGAACTTGTAAAGATAATGCTGGATTAAGTCGCCGCCAGGCGATGGGGGGTGTTAGGCTGACTAGATTGCCTCGTCAGCCTAGTCCGAAAGGAAGTATATGCAAAAACGCATATCTGTCAGGAATCTGGTTGAGTTCATACTGCGTTCCGGCAGCATAGACAGCGGATTTTCCGGGCGCAATAGGATGGAAGAAGGTGCGCGTGTACATCGCAAGCTCCAGAAAGCCGAAGGATATTTGGCGGAGGTACATCTGACCATAACCGAAAAACATAAAGGCATCGAGTTTACCGTTGAAGGAAGAGCCGATGGCGTGATACTCACAAATGGCGTGACCATCGATGAAATAAAATCGACGCTCACGCCTCTTGACATGATTCGGGAGGATCATTCGCCGCTCCACTGGGCGCAAGCGATGTGTTACGGACACATATATTGTGTGACAAATGGGCTTGAAACGATTGATATCCGGTTGACGTACTACGAGATGGAAACCGGCGGTATCAAACGATTTGTGCGTACTTATTCAAACGCAGCGCTTTCAGAATTTTTTACGGAGCTGCTCGAAAAATATGCAGTGTGGGCTCATTTTGAAAACAACTGGAAAGAGACAGCAAGTGTATCAATGCAGGCGCTTGCATTTCCGTTTGATAGCTATCGGGAAGGGCAGAGAGATTTGGCGGTATGCGTGTACAGGACGATATCTGCCAAAGGGCGGCTATTTGCCATGGCACCCACTGGGATAGGCAAGACAATGTCAACCATTTTCCCAGCGTTAAAAGCAATGGGTGAGGGCAGTGGTGAGAAGATATTTTACTTGACAGCAAAGACTATAACAAGGGCTGCAGCACAAGAGGCACTTTCCAAACTGCGCAGTTGTGGTCTGAAAGTGAAGTCTGTGACCATTACTGCAAAAGACAAAATATGCTTTCTCGAAGAGCGTATTTGCAAGCCAGGATACTGCGCATATGCAGATGGGCACTATGACAGAATAAACGATGCGCTCTGGGACATCCTGAAAAACTGTGACGAAGTGACGGCGGAAGAAGTCTCAGACTTTGCAAAGCGCCATGTTGTTTGCCCATATGAGTTATCGCTCGATATAACATTTTGGAGTGATATCATTATCTGTGACTATAATTATGCTTTTGACCCACAGGCATATCTCAGAAAATTTTTCAGTGATGGTGGAGATTATGTGCTTTTGATTGATGAAGCGCACAACCTGGCTGACAGGGCAAGGTCTATGTTTTCAGCGTCAATAAACAAGCGGGATATACTCGAAGCCAAAAGAATCCTGGCAGGAAATAACGATAAACAACCACAAATGCAATTAGAGCTATCATCGGTTGCTACGGAAAAGAAGCCTGTGCCACCATGCGCAAAAATCCTGACAAAAATAAATAAGCTGCTCCTTGAAAAATGGCGTGAATGCGAAGGCGTAGAGGTTCTGACAGAAAGAGCGCAGCCTTTACAGCTCAATGCATTGCTGGAACAGTTTGCATTCGAGTTTTCAAAATGGCTTGGGGAAAACGCTGATCCGGCACAAGAGCTTTTGCAGATCTATTTTGATATTTTATCATATTTGAATATAGCGGAGACATATGATGAATCCTATTCAATGCTTTACGAAATCGGAGCACATGGGCAGCTTTATGTAAAACAATTTTGTGCAGACCCTTCCCTTAGGCTTAATGAACGCTATGAATGTGTTCGGTCTGTTGTTCTTTTTTCTGCAACGCTTACCCCCTCTAGGTATTTTCAGGATGTTTTAGGTGGAGGTGAGGAAAGCAAATACTTGTCGCTTCCATCGCCGTTTCCTTATGAAAACTTACTTTTGCTTCTGGCCGATAACATCAGCACAAAATATAAAAATCGGGAGCAAAGTTATGAGCAGGTTGCTGAGCTTATTTATAAAATTGCATCCGGAAAAGAGGGAAACTATATAGCATATTTCCCATCATATAAGTATCTGTCAGAAGTTCATTTGAGATTTTGTGAAAAATATCCGGATGTGTATATAAGCATTCAGAAGCCTGGGATGTCCGAAAGTGCGCGAGATGAATTTCTGGCCCTATTTGAAAACAGCGATGAAACAATGGTGGCATTCTGTGTGCTAGGTGGTGTTTTTTCGGAAGGGATTGACCTAATCGGGGAAAGGCTCATAGGGAGCATTATTGTAGGGGTAGGGCTTCCGCAGATCAATACAGAGCTGGATATAGTCAGAAATCATTATGATGAAAGAGGGCATGGTTTCGATTTTGCGTATAGGTTTCCCGGTATGAACAAGGTGCTTCAAGCGGCGGGAAGAGTTATTCGAAGTGAAGAGGATAGGGGCGTTATATTGCTTATTGATGATCGATTCTCGACTGGAAGGTACACTGAATTATTCCCGAGGCACTGGCAGCACTGGCGCACTGTACGCAATGAAGATGCATTGCAAGAAGCGTTAGACATGTTTTGGAATTAAAATTGCAACTGCCGGAAGTCCGACTTCCGGCAGCTACTTAGCTATCCTTTTCTTGCAACGTCAATTGTCGTTTTGCGTGCCACAACATCAAACAAATGCCATAGTTTTGTCGGCACCAAAACCGATGGTCCCTCAGAATATTGCTCTCTGAAATGCTCTATCTCAAACCCATCAAAAAGCTTGCCGAAGCGTTCTTTGGTGATAAATGTTGCATCTTTCATATATGCCCACTCATCCTTGACACCAAAGAGATTGCCGGAGAATCTTCCACCGGGCTTTATTGCATTTACAATCTTGCCCCAAAACGCATCAAAATGCTTAGGCCTGCAAAAAGGCACACCAAAAGCAGAATAAACAAAATCAGCTTCGGGGATACACACATCCTCGAAGCTTGTTTGAACACACTGAACAAACCTGTGCTTTTCAGCTGGCAACTTAGAAAAGATATTGTCAAACCCGTCTGGTGTTGAATCCACAGCATAGACAGTCCAGCCGCATTCGACAAGCCTGATGGTGTCGATACCACTGCCACACCCGAGATCAACAGCATGGCCGGCAAATCCGTCGAATAATTCAAGAGCTTTTTTCAGATACCACCGGGGAGGAATGTCGGTAGTCCGCTTTATAAATTCAGGCCAGTTAGTATTTTTGTCCAAGATTTCCCTCTCAATACGATGTACACATAGCTATGCAGTGAAATTTTCATATCCCCCAAATGGTCTTTGCGCTTGACTTGGCTAAATCAGCGACCCATCCACTTTTTCTTCATCAGCATGATAATATCTTCAGTCTTGTTTTCACTGCATGATATTGTAAGCTCGATTGTCCGCTTAGGGTCAGCCATGCTGATTTCAGATTTTTCAAGCAAGATATTTTCGCCGAAAAGCAGCGCTCTCTTTGTCTTGATGTCCTTAATTTCATGCCACTCATAATAGCTTTCCTTAATATGCGGCATTTTTATAACATGATACTTAAACTTATAATGTGAGAGCCCATCATTGGTCAGCCTTAGAAAAACTCTGTCACGTACAATCAAATTAAGCACAGAAACAGCAGATGTAAACACCCCAAAAACAACGAATGCAATCAAAACAAATTGAACAAGCACTGCCCAGGTTGGGTCGGGGGGGATAGCCATTATCCCATCGGCAAGGTTTTGTGTTATTTGCTCCATACGGAGATCACTCAAAAATGTCATAAATCTTTCTGCTGAAATCACGCCTAAAACGGCAATCAGCACACCGATTATCATTTTAGTCACCAGTTTGCTTACAGAGTACTTAAACTCTATCGAACCATCTATATATTCGATCATTAGCTCATATCTCCCAAACTCTCATTTCTTTCGATTTCCAGAGGCTTACGTGGAGGACAGTTTATCACATGCCACAGGATAATTCAAGAAACCAGATTTTCTGAAAAAGAAAATAAAAGGTATTAACCTCAGGGCAGAGCCCTGAACCCCGCACTCCGTGCGTGTTGCGCGACAGAGACCGCACGGGTTTGAACCTTGTGAAATCTGCGCTCGTTCGGTCATGACCGAGCCAACCTCGGTCGCGACGCCTCTGCGCTTGATTATAAATTCTACTTGACTTTTACAACGCCGCTTAGTGTATAATGCTTATTCTGCCTACGGTCTCAAATTACCTGGCAAAACAGAGGATTTAACTATGTCAAAAGTTTTTGAATACATGAAACCATATACATGGATGGTGTTGTGCGCAGTGGCGCTGCTTGCGGTGGAAGTCATTTGCGCATTGGCACTACCAAACTATATGGCAGAAATAGTAAACGATGGTGTATTGCCCGGACATATTTCAGTCATTTGGCGCAATGGCGCAATGATGCTGCTCATAACATTTATTAGCGTAATAGCCGCAGTAATCACAGGCTATTTTACAGCAAGAACAGCAACCGGCGTAGCAAACGACCTGCGTGAGGCAGTTTTTAAAAAGGTTTTGGGATATTCGAGCGCGGAAATAAACCACTTTTCAACCTCATCACTGATAACGAGGACAACAAACGACATAACTCAGGTTCAAACAACCCTGATGATGGCCATAAGGCTGCTCATTTTTGCTCCGATGCTTGCGGTGGGAGGCATCATTAGAGCGCTTGAAAGAAGCGAATCCCTAACCTGGATTGTTGCACTGGCAACATTTGTTATGGTTGGTACTATGGTTGTACTGTTCTTTATTGCTCTGCCAAAATTCAAAATAGTTCAAAGCCTAATCGACAGGCTCAATCTGGTCTCCAGAGAGAATTTGAGCGGAATACTTGTTGTAAGAGCATTTAGCACCCAGAATTTCGAAAAAAAGCGTTTTGACAAAGCAAACAGAGACTTGGCAGAAACAAACCTCTTTGTAGACCAGACATTTGCGGTTATGCTACCGATTGTTAACCTCATCCTAAACCTCACAACAGCCTTGATTGTCTGGGTGGGGGCGCGGCAAGCAGCGGCGTTTGAGGTGAACATAGGTGACATATTTGCATTTTTGCAGTATGGGATGCTCATAATATTCTCGTTCCTGATGGTTGCAATGATGCTGGTTTTACTGCCGAGAGCAGTTGTATCAGCAGGCAGAATCAAAGAAGTATTAGAGACTGAAAGTAGCCTCAAATACAAAAAAGACCCGATACGCCTCCCTGATGATTTTCGAGGAACTATTGAGTTTCAAGACGTAACTTTCAGGTATCCCGATACTTCCGAGAGCGACGAAAACGTACTCGCAAACATAAGCTTTACCGCAAACCCCGGAGAAACAACAGCCATAATAGGCGCGACAGGCTCCGGAAAATCAACAGTGCTGAAGTTAATGCTGCGATTTTATGATGTGAGAAGCGGCGAAATTCTGATTGACGGAATGGACATCAGGGATATCAAAAAAGAGGATTTGCACGACAAAATCGGCTACATACCTCAAAAAGCACTGCTGTTTTCCGGCACAATACACAGCAATCTATTGTATGCGGATAAAAGCGCAACCGAGGACAGAATACTTACAGCAGCAGACATCGCCCAGGCAAAAGAATTTATACAAGAAAAGCCTGAGGGATATGATTCGAATGTTGCGCAAGGAGGCTCGAACCTTTCAGGAGGGCAACGCCAGAGACTTTCGATTGCAAGGGCATTAGTGAAAAATGCTCCAATTTACTTGTTTGATGACAGCTTTTCGGCGCTTGATCTCAAAACTGACGCAATGCTCCGCGCAGCGTTAAAGAGCAGAACCGGCGATAGTACAATGATTGTGGTTGCGCAAAGGATTTCAACTATTATGGACGCTGATCAAATCGTTGTTTTGGATCATGGCACGATGGCAGGCATCGGTACGCATAAGCAGCTTATGAAAACTTGCGAAGTATATAGGGAAATTGCCGCATCACAGCTTACAGAGGAAGAAATGCTGGCAAGCAGCTAATTGAGCTGACTGGAAAGCCCCATCGGCTGAAGAAAAAACATCAGCCAGACCCAAAGTTCCAGAACACTGAGACTGACTTTTGTATCTGTAATTTGAAGTTTGAGGAATATACATGAGTGAAGAAAAAAGCACCCATCAAGGCAGCGGTGATGATGTAGCCGACATGATGGGATTTGGCGGAGAGGGACTTGCGCAAAAAGCCAAAGACCCAAAAGCAGCGATAAAAAAACTGCTGGCATATCTCGCTCCGCACAAGACAGCCTTGATTATTGCACTTGCATGTGCAGTGTTTTCAACAGCCTTTTCCGTCATAGGACCAAGGCTTTTGGGTCGTGTCACAACAGCACTTGTAGACGGACTTCTGGCACATGTTTTAGGAACAGGGCTTTTGACAAATTTTCCGTACATGCTCACTATCGTGACATGGCTGATTATCCTATATCTCGTATCTGCCGCATGTAGCTTTGCGCAAGAAATCATCATGGCGCGGCTTTCCATGAAAGTTACATATAAGCTCAGAGCGGAAATATCCGAAAAAATGCACAGATTACCCATAAACTACTATGACACACGCCCCCAAGGTGAGATACTTTCCCGTGTCACAAATGACGTGGATACAATAGCTCAAACCCTAAACCAAAATCTAACAAGACTTGTAACCTCGGTAACCACATTGATTGGTGTTCTGGTCATGATGCTTTCGATAAGCCCACTTATGACCGGAGCTTCAATTCTGGTAATCCCACCATCCATGCTTATCATGATGGCGGTGCTGAAAAAATCATATGTCTATTTCGGGACGCAGCAGGAAGCGCTGGGCGCTGTGAGCGGAATAGTTGAGGAAACATACGGGGGTCATAATATTGTCTGCTCATTTAATGGTGAAGCAGATGCCGAAGAAAAGTTTTGCACGGAAAACAAAAAGCTCAGGTCGGCAGCGTGGAAAGCTCAGTTTATGACAAATATTGTAGAACCGGTTTTCATGTTTGTTGGCAATTTAGGCTATGTTTTGGTTTGTGTTTTGGGCGGTGTTTTGGTTGTGCAACGCGCAATCACTATAGGCGATGTCCAGGCCTTTGTACAGTATGTTCAAACATTTACACAGCCGCTCGGAGAACTGGGTGCGGCAAGCAACATGATGCAGGGAACAATTGCTGCTGCTGAGCGTGTGTTTGAATTTCTTGACGAAGAGGAAGAAGCGCCGGAAACGCAAAGCTCACAGCACAAAGAACATTATGAGGGTTGTGTGAGCTTTAAAAACGTTCGATTTGGGTACAATCCGGAAAAAATAATAATTAATGACTTTTCTGCAGAAGTCAGTCCCGGACAGACCGTTGCCATCGTTGGGCCGACCGGAGCCGGAAAAACCACAGTGGTTAAGTTGCTGATGCGATTTTATGAGCTCAATAGCGGCAGTATAGAAATAGACGGTATTGATTCGACCGACTTCACCAGAGCGGAGTTGCGAAGTATATTCGGAATGGTGCTGCAAGACACATGGATATATAATGCCACAGTCATGGAAAATGTACGATATGGCTCACCAAATGCCACAGATGAGGAAGTTATTGCGGCATGTAAAGCTGCGCACTGCCACAAATTCATTCGGTCACTTCCCGGAGGATACAGCATGGTATTGAATGAGGAAGCGTCGAATGTCTCAGCGGGGCAGAAACAGTTGTTTACAATTGCAAGGGTGATTTTGAAAAACCCGACGATACTGATACTTGATGAGGCGACCAGCTCTATTGACACCAGAACGGAAATTTTGATTCAAAAGACTATGAAAGCAATTATGCAGGGAAGAACAAGTTTTGTTATAGCACACAGGCTTTCTACGATAAGAAATGCCGATATGATTCTGGTTATGAAAGAAGGGGATATCATAGAAACCGGCAATCATGAGCAGCTACTTGAAGCAAAAGGATTCTATGCAGACCTATATAACTCCCAGTTTTCCGATGGTGTTGTGTCGGAAGAAGAGGCATAGCCAAGTGAAACAAAAAGAAAACCGGAAGTCGCAAAACAATAGCGATTTCCGGTTTTATCTGACCTTTGGCTGACGGAATCACAGCCCTCATATATCAATTTGGGGAATATTAGTCCAAAAAATGAATAGAAATCCAAAAAAAGCGAGTATTTGTCCCAAAAAACCGATTGACCTTTGTTGCGTAATGTGGTTCAATTGCAAAAAGTGCTAAATCGTGTAAATTCATGTGAAAATCCACGTGAAAATCCACGTGAAAATCAAAGGAAAGGAGGGTTGTGACAACCCAGCTCGCAGTGTAAATGTAAATCATCATATTTGCCAATAGGCATCTGTAACCCTGAGAAGTAGTAAATGTTCCGGACGAGCGTATTTTTCGCATGTATGGCCACAGATTACGTTAAGGCTAACACTGATGTCACTTTTTTGTATCTAAAACTATATTATAATTGGGAGGGAAATGATACAGTGAAATCTACATTAAAAAGACATTTTAGCAAAAGAGCATTAGCCATTTTGTTGGTAGCTATTTTTCTCGTGCCGACAGCAGGGCTGACAGCCGTTGCGCAAGAACCAGTACAAGATCAGGTTGGGATAGTCATCCCGGTTGAACAAGGACTGGCAAGAGGTGTGGTTGGGATTACTCCCGAGCAGCTTGATGCAATGGCGCTTGATCCGCAGTCTTGGCTTCTGGCAGAGCATATGTCCTATGATGCATATACTCGAAATCCCGTGGCTGACTGGGACGGTGCATTCGGCGGTACAGCACAGGATGTAGACGATGCAACCGAATTTAGAGCAGCTATAATCATACTGGAATTCCCTGACAGGCCATTTTACCAAGGGCGTCCCGTCGGTTCGGGAATGACCGGCAATCCGGGATTTGGGGAGACAGCACCGAACTGGAATGATCCACATGATCCGGCTAGGATGGAATATCTTAGAAACTGGGTGGATTCTTGGCTCAATGTACCGGACAGCCCATTTGTACAGGCAGACTGGTCTACTACCGAAGGTAACCGTGGACTGACTATGGACGGATACTGGATGGAAACAAGCCTTGGCGCCATAACTATGTCGGCAGACACGTTCGGCCCATTCATGGCACCTGTACTTGAATCGCAGCTGGATGCGTTTTTCTCATTTACTGCACATTGGCATGGTCAGTTCTGGCACGCAAGCCGCGACTATTTCTTTGGTGCCGGTTGGACATTGCGTAATTGGTTCCCGGCATACAGTGTTGCGCTGGGTGCGCCTGATGTAACACAACTAGGCCCATACACCGGCGGTGCCAATGTCAGAGGCGTAGCAAAGAGAATGGCGATGGAGAGCGGTGTTGATTTTGTTGATGAGCACGGAAATGCACTCTATGATGTAATTCTTATAGCACTTGCTGGATACTGCCAATCTCCGACATGGCAAGAATTTGGCAAGATGATATTCCCAAGTCATTACACAATAGCTGAACAAACCAGTGTTCCGCATCCGAATCTCCCTGGTGAAGTATTCACAGATCCTGTCTCGGGCGATCCACGTACGGGTATGGATTTTACAGGTTGGGGAAGACTAAACAATATCAGAGAAACAATCACAGCACCCGGATTTGACATCATCAGAGACTGGCCGACATTCTATATGTCAGATGTTGAATTAAACTGGAGAAGACATTTGTCTGAGGGCTTCAATCAGGGATCATTCCTGTTGGCGAGAGCCATCGCTGAAGAAGGCTTGACCAATGCGTTTGTGGACTTCCAGACAAGATACCCGGGCTCAAACTTTACCGAAGCCCAGTTCAGAGACCGCATATTCAGACCCGGATTCATCAGAGCGTATGCCGATAGAATGGAACGTACTGATATTGCTTGCCCTGACGAAGTTGCT
>WQUY01000058.1 GCA_009781855.1 Oscillospiraceae bacterium
TTGTGGTAGGTTTTTTCGTCTGGCAAGGCAAAAAACTGCGGGAATACCACTGGTCTTTCAAGGTTTTTTAACGAAGTCAGACGGAACAAAGATGCCGCAAAATTTGTAAGCTTATTTTGAGAAGGGAGTACTAGTGCATATTCAAGCTTGCACATTGTAGCAGACACTGTTTTCTGAATATAGATTAAGCTATAAACGCCTTTGTGTTGATTGCATAAAAATTAACAAAATATGCAAACCCAATTGACGTTTCTCACAAGGTGTGATAGAGTCAATTCGGGTTTTTGTTTTACTTTAAATGTTCAAAGGAGGTGAGCGATGCCATACGTATCGGGAAGCTGATTTTCACGCATAGACCTATACGCAAGAACTCTTCGCATTTCCTAAATTATTTTAATTTTATTTGGAGGTAGCAAAATGAAGAAGTTACTCGCAATCGTGTTGGCAATAGTTCTTCTCGCAGCACTTACAACGCCTATGGCTGTTGCAAGCACCGTGACTGTAGAGGCACTAAACCCACTTGGAGCTATTGACATTCAGCAAAACATTCCCCTTACATCCCGCGATAGATTCTTAGACAACGATGGCAATGTAGATTTTAACGATAGAGTTATTGGTCTTTCCGCTTATAGCAAAACCCATAATTCACAAGTAATTCAAGCGCTTGGATGGCTGCTCATGGAGCGTTATCCAGGTGTTCTGATTGTTAATACAGGGGTAGCGGATCTCGGTAGCCCGTGGAATCACAAAACCGATGCAAACTATGACCAGTGGGCCGGCATAGCTCCATTACCGGCCAATGCAGTCACATTAGATGGCATATCTGTTGCCGGACGCACACTGGATGCAGTAATATTCGGGGTAGCGGATTGAAACGTCTGTACGTGGTGGGGTTCCTACCATGCAAAAGAAGTTGAAGCCCGCGGTGGAGTCAGTGTATTTGTAGCCAACCAACCTTATGCTGCGACCCAGCAATATGCTGCGGAAGACAATGGATTCACTCAGATGCGTAGAGTCGTTATTGATCGCATCCATAACCAGAGAGCACTGACAGACAACAGACCTCTCGGACTCACGGTGGCTGAAACGAATCCAATAGTTATGGAAAATTACATGACAGGGGCTCTAATCAGAACTCCTGTTGATAGAAATTTTGCATATCACTCAAGAAAAGATGGAGAGAGAGCATGGCTCAATGAGGTGACACCTATTGAACACCTCATCTGGGCACTATCAGGCCCGCTGACATATCTTGATATGAATCCTCCGGAAATAACGCAAGCAACATTCAACGCTGCCGATTGGACAACAAAAGAATTTACCGGAAGAACATTTGAAGCTGCAGCGCGTGCATTTAACGAATATGCAATGGAAAATCGCTTCGGTGATGGTCTGCCACTAGTGGTTCCGACA
Organism: Oscillospiraceae bacterium; assembly: GCA_009781855.1. GTDB lineage: Bacteria > Bacillota > Clostridia > Oscillospirales > Oscillospiraceae > WRMH01. The sequence goes on from WQUY01000058.1 coordinate 1,414, forward strand.
CCGGCGCTTGTAGATGAAATGCTCACCGGCACATCTCGTGATCGTGATGAAGTGCTCGGAAAGATGAAAATGCGCGGCGGCATTATAACCATTGAAAAAATAGCGATCAATGCGGTAATGGCCGGTGCAAACCCGGAATACCTCCCGGTAATCATCGCCGCTATGGAAGCATATGCCGGCGGTTGGGAATTTGACAAGATGTGGTATCACCCGATGTCGAGTGGTGGGCCATTTAACATGGGCGTACTGATCAGCGGACCATTGGCTGAAGAACTCGGAATGAGTATGACCACCGGTTGGACAGGTGCAGCCAATCATGCAAACAACACGATTGGTCGTGCAATCAGAATGAGCATCCGTAATATCGGACAAAACACCACCCCGCTAGTTGACACCACCAATCGTACAGGGCGTCTGTATGACCACACCTTGTTGACGATTGCTGAAAACACCAAGGATCTTCCTCCGGGTTGGGTGTCTCATTCACAAATGATGGGATTTGCAGCACATGAAACAACAGTAACATTCTTTGGCTTCCAAGGTGCATTGCAGGGCTATGGTGCGGAAGAGTCACACCCTATGACTGTTCTTGCACAATCACGCGCTAATGTCAGCGCAAATACAAACTTTGTATTTATGCCGCCGGGCATGGCCGCTCATTTTGCAGAGCAACGAGGCATGACCACGAAGACAGATATGAAAGAATGGTATGCAACGCATGATACCAGTGGAAATCCGGTAGCCCGCACTGAAGGGATTGCAGCAAATACTCATATTGTTGTCGTGGGCGGTGACCCCGGCGGCGTACAAAGTGCAGCCGGATTTATGCTCTATGGACAAAATTTGGTCAACACAACACAGCTCGTTTCCGGAGCGACTTTGACAACCAATGCTCGGGGCGCAACAGTGCCATCTACACCGCAAGACTTCACAATTGAATACACCTACAATAGCGCAGGCGTTGCAACCCACGCAACTTTGCGTTGGGACGCTCCGCTCAGCGATGGCGGAATGCCGGTCACAGGATATCAGGTCAACTGGATACACGGTGGGAACCGTCAAACAGCCCCATGGACTGATGTACCGGCTCCTGATGGCGGGGCTCGCCCGGATGCAAGAGCATTCACAGTAGCGCTGACAAGTACTCATCTTGCGCCGACACTGGTTGATCGCAGAGGTGATGCGGGTGTATACGAATTCTTCTTCAAAGTACGTGCGACCAATGAAGTGGTAAATACTTCTGAAATCGTTGCAGCTGGTTTTGGTGCTACGGCTACCCATACACTTACAATGAACCGCATCGGCGGCAGAGGCGCATGGGCGATGAACCCGGTTGATATTACAGACAGAACCGTTCGTGAATTTAGCTTACGTGCTTTTAACAATGGCACATGCACTGAAGTTCCGGATTTGGCCGGACGCATTCGTATTTGGCCGCACCTCAATGGTGTAGGTACTCCGATTCCAATGTCAGCGACTGTCACAGCCGAACTGCCCGGTGGCGGTGATGCAATGGAATTTGTGACAAGAAACCGCCAATGGGTTGATGGTGATGGCTGGCAAGACTACTATGTCAATTTTGACATAGACAAGGACGCTCCGTGGCAATATATCTACTTTACAGTGACTGCATTTGGTCAATCTGTAACGGTGAGACTTGTCAACAATCTGTACACAGCGGATCTCGGGCCGGTATTTGGCGTGCAGGTCTTCAATAATGGTACAGATGCACAGGTGCCGAGCCTTGCAGGAACCATACGCATTTGGACACAACTTGACGGAGTCAATGCCATTGTTCCTTATTTGGACTTGGAGATAACCGCAAGGGATCAAGATGATGAAAACGCTATTGAGTTTGTTCGAGTCAATCGCATATGGAACAATACTGATTATGTCAATCTTATTGATGTGACCAAGCAAGGTGCGGACTGGCAGTACATGGACTTGATGATTACTCTTGGCACTCAATCTATTGTGCTAGAACTTACCAACAACACATTTGAGCCATAAGCCATAATTTGGGGTCAGCTTAATAAAAACCACAAACATACAGAGCTGTAGCGATTTTTGCTGCAGCTCTGTGTTTGCGGAACGCGTTGACACACGGTATTGGCAAATGTGGTAAACTTTGTACGTCGTTCATGCAACTAAACCTCCTTTTGCTCAAATCCAATTGTCAAAAATCATACAATAGTAACTAAATATCGTAAGATATTCACTTGAACTTTTTCGAAAACGCTTGTATCCTATTGTTTTATGCTGTACCGAGACAACGGAGATGTGTGGCATCCTGTACAGTGCGAAAACTTGACGATTTTCAAGCAATAAAATGATGCACAAAATAACCATCCCTTTTCATGGTTGTTTTATGCCTGATGAGAAACGAAAGGAATGGCCATTAAAATGAACAAAAGTGTATTGGCTTTTTTGACCGAGCAAGCAAATAAAAATCCGAAAAGATTTGCTTTGCCTGAGTGCGAAGCGATTGAAACGCTTCAAGCTGCCAGAATAGCTCTGGCCAACGGCATTGGGGTTCCGGTGCTTGTAAATGACCCAAAAATTATCGAATCAACGGCTGCGCAGGCCGGCGTATCCCTCGACGGAATGGAAATTGTAGATATCACAAACAAAGCGGCACGAGATACACTGATTGAAAAGTACATGTCGATTCCGGAGCGCAACGCATCATTTGACGATGATGCACGTTTATTAAAGACACCATTGGATTATGCGATGATGCTTGTGGCTACAAATGAGGCCGACTGCATATTCTGCGGCCACAAAAATACAATCGCCGAGGTTCTCGACCGTGCGTGCAAGACCATTGGGTTAAAAGACGGGTTTGATACCACTTCGTTTTTTGCCTTGGTTGAGGTGCCCGGTTATAATGGCCCGGAGGGTGATCGGATCATATTTACCGATTGTGGCCTCGCGCCCGAACCCACCCCGCAAAAGCTTGCTTCTGTTGCTATTTCAGCAGCGGATGATGCCAGAAAGCTGATGGGTTGGGAGCCTCGTGTCGCATTTTTATCATCGTCAACTGACGGCAGCGGTGGGGATAAGCTTGCCGACAATGTAAAGAACGCGCTCAAAATAGTCAGGGATATCCGCCCGGATATCAAATCCGACGGAGAGTTCCAGTTGGATGCAGCAATTATTCCGGAGGTGGCTTCAGCAAAGGTACACAGACCCTCAGATGTAGCTGGAAAAGCCAATGTACTTATTTTCCCAGACTCAAACTCTGCCAACATCGGATTAAAAATGGTGCAGATATTTGCCCACGGAAGCAGGTATTGGCATACTTTTTCTGGGCTGCGTAAGCCTGTTGCAAACTCTTCACGCGCAGCCACTATTCAAGAAATGGTCGGCGACATAGCCATGGTGGTCGTCGCCGCCGCTGATTAAGGCTGGACACCCGAATGTACGTCCAATGCAAGCAACTTAAGCGTATATCCCCACGTCTCACGTCCTTGGGTGAGCTCTGTTCGAGCCGCAGCGAGTTAGCGAGCCATGGGAGTACATAGAGGGCAAAGCCCTCTATGTGTGTCTTTTGCATACTTTTCTGCACAAACAGAAAAGTATGGCCGCCGGCAGGCCGTTTCCCCTGCGATGAATCATCTGGTTGTTTGCTATGTTGCACTAAAACTCTGCACTACCGGTTGTCCGTGGAAACGGTATAACATCTCGGATGTTTGAAACTCCGGTAAGATACATGAGCAAGCGCTCGAAACCGAGACCGAATCCGGCATGTTTTGTGCCGCCGAATCTCCGCAAATCAAGATACCACCAATATGCTTCCTTATCCAGCCCCATTGCTTCAATACGCGCCTCAAGTTTATCAAGACGCTCTTCACGCTGGCTACCTCCAATGATTTCGCCGATTCCGGGAGCCAATAAGTCCATTGCAGCAACTGTTTTATCATCGTCATTGAGACGCATGTAAAATGCTTTTATATCTTTTGGATAGTCTGTCACAAAAACCGGTTTTTTAAAATGCTGCTCTGTAAGGTAGCGCTCATGCTCTGTTTGAAGGTCGCACCCCCATGACACAGGGAACTGGAATGACGCACCGCTTTTGAGCAGAATTTCTATTGCATCGGTGTATGTAACATGTGCAAATTCTGCGTTTGCAACAGCATTTAGCCGCTCCAGCAGCTCTTTATCCACAAAATTATTCAAAAACTCAAGTTCCATTGAGCATTTTTCAAGCACAAAGTTTATAACATATTTGAGCATATCTTCCGCAAGTTGCATATCATCTTTTAAATCTGCAAATGCGATTTCCGGCTCAATCATCCAGAACTCTGCCGCATGTCTGGGCGTATTTGAATTCTCTGCCCTAAATGTTGGCCCAAAGGTGTAGATTCCTCCAAATGCAAGGGCATAAGCCTCACCATTGAGTTGCCCCGACACGGTCAATCCAGCTTGTTTGCCGAAAAAATCCTCGCTGAAATCAACAGCGCCCTCGGTGGTTCTCGGTGGGCTGTCTATATCCAGTGTGGTGACATGAAACATCTCCCCTGCACCCTCGGCATCACTGCATGTAATGATTGGTGTATGGACATGTACAAGCCCACGATCCTGAAAAAAACAGTGGATTGCGTGCGAGGTTACTGATCTGATTCTAAACACCGCCGAAAACAGATTTGTACGCGGGCGCAGATGTGCAATTGTCCTGAGAAATTCAGGTGAATGGCGCTTTTTTTGTAGCGGATATTCCGGCGCTGATTCTCCCTCCACCGCTGCATTTTCAGCAGCTATCTCAAATGGTTGCTTCGCTTCTTCGGTTATTTTAAATGCACCGGTGATTATAAGTGCAGCACCGACATTTTGTTTAACGATTTCTTTGAAGTTTTTCACTGTATTTTCTTCAAGGACTACTTGGATACCTTTGAAGCAACTACCGTCATTGAGCTCAACAAACGCAAAAGATTTAAGATCACGGATGGTTCTTACCCAACCCCGGATGGTAATTTGCTGTCCGGCATAAGCTTTCGGATTATTGTATAACTGGCTGACTTTGGTAACAGGCATGTTTTTCCTCCTACAACTACAATTTTAATTCCACGGCTGCTCCTGCGGAGAGGCTTTTTGGCACATCAATGAATCGTTGGTTTTTACTGCCTCGCCATTTCATGGACAATGTGCGCTCCTGTAGCACAAAGCGCCCATCAACCAACACATCAGTCAGGTTCATTAAACTGCTGGTGTCTGGGTCGGCTTCCGCTTTTGCAAGCAGCTCCTCGTAGCTTCGTCCAGAGTATGTCCATACACTCAAGTTGTTTTCCCGTGCGGCAGCTGCAAGCCGGGCACAGTCTGAGGCTTGAGTAAATGGTTCGCCGCCCGACAGCGTCAATCCATCCGTCAGTGGGTTTGAAAGCATCTCCGAAATAATCTCTTCGACAGACATTTCTGTTCCGGCGTTTTTATCTATGGCCTCAGGGTTATGGCAGCCCACACAGCCTATATCACAACCTTGTATGAACACCGTAAATCTGAGCCCCGGGCCGTCAACTATTGAGTCTTGTACTAATCCTGCTATACGCACAGTTTTTCTCCTGTATTCTATTTCCCGGCCAAGCACCAACGAGATTTTTGGTTGACGACATCAGGGTGATGATACCGAGCATCAAACTCCATGGGTTTCAACGGGCAAGGACTTTCCTCCCCTGCATCACCCACGCGCTTACGATTTCATATTATGCTTGATGCGCTGCGCTTCTTCGGCACGCTTTGCATCGTTGAAACGGTCAAGCGTTCCTACCAAATACCCGGTGATGCGCCTGATGCGATCAAACTCCACACCGCCCTCTTTTTCGGTTCTGCCACAATTAGGGCATTGATCATCTATGACGCCGGTGTATCCACAGATTGGATCACTGTCAACCGGGTGATTTATTGAGCCATACCCGCACCCGGACTCATGCATAAAGCGGATGATCTTTTCAAATGCATCCAGATTTTCAAGCGGGTTTCCATCCATTTCAATAAAGCTTATGTGTCCGGCATTTGTCAGGGCATGATATGGCGCTTCCAATTTGATTTTGTCATATGCACTGATTTTATATCCAACCGGAACATGGAAGCTGTTTGTGTAGAAATCTTTATCGGTTATACCTGCCAAAACACCAAATTTTGACCTGTCAAGCTTGAGGAATCTGCCTGCAAGCCCCTCTGCAGGCGTTGCAATCAGTGTGATATTCAGCCCGCGCTCCTTTGTCTCTTTGTCGCATCTTGCCCGAAGATGGCTGATGATTTCCAAGCCGAGATTTTGTGCGCGTTCGCTCTGCGCATGATGCTCACCAATAAGTGCGGTTAATGTTTCGGCCAAACCGATAAATCCTATCGTCAATGTGCCGTGCTTGAGTATTTCGCGTATGTCATCATCCTGTCCCAGTTTTTCAGAGTCAAGCCAAACGCCCTGCCCCATCAAAAACGGGAAATTGTATACGCGTTTACGGGCTTGTATCTCAAAGCGTTCTAAAATTTGCTCTATGACCAAATCAAGTTTGTAATCCAGATCCTCAAAGAACCGCGCGATGTCTCCGCCCGATTTTATCGCAAGTCGAGGCAGGTTTATGGATGTAAACGAGAGGTTTCCGCGCCCGTTGCATATCTCCTGTTCAGGATCGTGCGCATTGGCTATAACGCGTGTCCGGCATCCCATGTACGCAATCTCTGTTTCCGGCACACCTTCTTTATAGTATTTGATGTTGTAAGGGGCATCAACAAATGCAAAATTCGGGAAAAGCCGCTTAGCACTACATCTGCACGCCAATTTAAACAGGTCATAATTCGGATCTCCCGGATCAAGGCTTATGCCTTTTTTGACTCGAAATACATGTATCGGAAATATTGGTGTTTCGCCATTACCAAGCCCCGCTTCTGTTGAGAGCAAGACATTTCTCATGACCATGCGCCCTTCCGGGCTGGTGTCCATTCCATAGTTGATTGTCGAAAACGGTGTCTGTGCACCCGCTCGTGAGTGCATTGTATTGAGGTTATGGATAAATGCCTCCATGGCCTGATATGTCGCGCGATCTGTTTCTTTAATGGCAAAGTGCAGCGCAGTCTCCTGAACGGTTTTCATGCCCTCTTCACCATATTTTTCTACAAGCTTGCTGAGTTCATAGGCAAAATATTTATCGTTATTCTCTAGTGTGGGAACCATGCCCGTTTCCGCTTCTATATCCGAAATCATTTTCTTAATCTCGCGCTCCGGGTCTTCCACTGATTTAAAGAGCATCAACGCTTTGGTCAAATTCTGTCTATATAGTCTGATAAAGGTTTTTCTTACACCATCTGCCATACCATAGTCAAAGTTAACTATGCTCTGCCCACCATGCTGATCATTTTGATTCGACTGAATCGCTATACAGGCAAGCGCCGCATAGGATGCAATGTCATTGGGTTCACGCAATTTACCGTGGCCTGTCGAAAAGCCACCCTTAAATAGCTTTTTGATGTCGATTTGACAACAGGTTGTCGTCAAGGTCAGAAAGTCAAGGTCATGAATATGGATGTCACCTTCTGAATGTGCCTTTGAGTGTTCGGGTTTAAGAACAAACATATTGTAAAACTGCTTTGCACCTTCTGAGCCATATTTGAGCATCACGCCCATTGCTGTGTCGCCGTCAATGTTTGCATTTTCACGTTTCACATCACTGTCACGCGCATCTGCAAAGGTTATTTCTTCATAGGTTTGCATCAAACGCGTTTTCATTTGCCGTATGCGGTTGCGCTCACTTCTATATAGGATGTATGCTTTTGCGGTTGTGACATATCCGTTGTCCATAAGTACTTTTTCAACGATATCTTGAATATGTTCAACTTCTGGAATTTCCTCTCCCTCAAGTTCAAGTATCGACATGACCTCTGCCGCTAATTTTGTCGATAACTCTTGGCTGCCCGACCTGTATGTTGCGTCGAATGACTTGCATATCGCTTCCACTATCTTGCTGATGTCAAATTCAGCTGTCCTGCCATCTCTTTTTTTTATACTGGTAATCGGCATTTCGCCCCGCCTTTCCATGCGTTTCAATGGTCTCGCAAGGTGCGCGACCCCACGCTTTCAACACTATATATTGTGCTCATTTTTGCTTGTGCGAACCTCATTATACAATCAATAGTTTTGGAAGTCAACATGAAAATCTCAATGATTTTTACAAAAAATTGAAAAAGTATTACATGGTGTGCTATACTGTGATGCACACACTGTAGCCAGACGATAAACCCCAAGGAGTGATAGAAAAGATTGAAAAAAGACATGACATCCGGCAAAGAATGGAAGCTCATTCTTCTTTTCACTTTGCCAATTATGGCCGGAAATCTTCTGCAACAATTGTATAATGTCATTGACGGCATCATCGTAGGAAATTTTGTCAGTGAACATGCCTTTGCATCGGTTACCACAGGTGCACCGCTTGTATTTCTATACCTCTCACTCGCAATTGGCCTTTCGATAGGTGTCAATATAGTCGTCTCTCAGTTTTACGGCGCAGGCAAAACCGATAAGCTCGGTGTATCCATTGACACGGCGCTTACCTTACTCGGCATATGTGGCATTATCCTCACAACGCTCGGTGTTATTTTCTCAGAGACACTACTCAGAGCCTTTCTTTATGTGCCTGAGGCAAAGCTTCCGGACGCAGCAAGATATATGCAAATTTATAGTCTGGGTTTGTTTTTTACATTTATGTATAACGGTATTGCAGCTATTTTACGCGGATTAGGCGATTCAAAGGCGACTTTGTACTTCTTGCTGATTGCTACTGTTTTAAGCACCATCCTCACATTTGTTTTTGTACTTGCGGTCAGATGGGGTGTTGCAGGTGCAGCTTTCTCAACAGTACTGGCACAGGCTGTTTGCGCAATTGTTTCGTATGTTTACCTTAGAAAACGCTATCCTTATACAAGAAGCGATAAGCATTGGGATCGCTCTATTGCCATCACCATGGCAAAACTCGGTATGCCTATAGCGATACAACTTTGCATTGTGTCTGTCGGTAACGGTGCCATGCAAAGGCTTGTAAATGATTTTGAATCCACTATTCCGGGTGTCGTTGCCGCTTATGGGGCTGCCATGAGACTTGATTTGCTTGTCTTTGTCCCTATAATGGGTTTTCAGTCGGGGCTTGCGAGTTTCACCGGACAAAACATGGGTGCCGGAAAACTCGACCGCGTCAAACGTGGGCTCCGTGCTTCAATTGCCATGTCAATGATAGTTACTGTCGTTTTGAGTGCTCTATTGTATATCTTCGCCGAAAATGTCATCAGCTTTTTCGGGCTTGCAGACACTTCCCTGATACTCGGAACTTCAATCATCAGGTTTATGACGCTCTTTTTCTGGATGTTTGCAGCTTTTCAAACCCTCAGCGGGTTGCTCCAGGGCGCAGGCGATACGATTTTGATTTCAATTTCAACCCTCACCGCACTGATTATCCGCATCGTAATAGGATATCTTTCAGTCCATATGGGATGGATGGGGCCCGAGGCTGCATGGATTGCGATGCCGATTGGATGGGTGTTCGCGATAATCATTACTTTTACGCGTTATTTTACTGGCGGCTGGAAAACCAAGGCTGTTGCGGGACGATTTAAACGCGTTTAGTGGCTACCGCGAAGCAGTTATAATGCACGGGCAAATCAGGAAGTCGAGCAACCTGTTAAAAGCTCGTATCTAAAGCAATAGGAGATTCATTATGCATTACAGTTTCTTTGCACTGATATCCAGAATGAAGCATATCACACGCTGGTCATTGATGCGCAACAGCGTGACCGAGAATATTCAGGAGCATTCGCATATGGTCGCAGTCATAGCTCATGCGCTGGCTGTCATCCGCAGAGATGTTTTTGGGAAGGATGCCGACCCAAATCTTATCGCTGCCGCCGCCCTGTTTCACGATGCGTCTGAGATATTTACCGGCGATATGCCCACACCCATAAAGTATTTCAACCCTGAGATTATGGCCGCATACAAACAGGTTGAATCCATTGCTGCGCAAAAGTTGCTTAAGTCTCTACCGCCGGAAATGCATCATGCATATGCGTCACTCTTAGACGAGTCGGATCATAGTGATGCGACCGAGCTCATCAAGGCCGCAGATAAGCTTGCAGCTTATATAAAATGTCTGGAGGAACTGGGAACAGGTAATCTTGAGTTTCGGTTGGCCGCAGAGCAATCGAGAGCCAAACTTGTTCTTCTGGATATGCCGGAAGTTGAATATTTTATCGAAAATTTCATCGATGCTTTTGAAAAAACACTGGATGAACTTGGGGTTAATTTCGAGTAGTTGAAACGCATAACGGAGCTGCCTTGAAAACATCATCAAGTCTTTTAATAAGCCTTAAATCTCTTCAAACGCAAAGCATTTGCAAGCACAGACACACTGGATAAGCTCATAGCCGCTGCCGCAAACATCGGGTTGAGCAATGGCCCGCCCAGCAGAAACAACACACCAGCCGCTATAGGGATACCCGCAGTATTATACGCAAACGCCCAAAACAGATTTTGTTTAATATTTTTTATCGTTTTTTTGCTGAGCAGGATTGCCGTTGGCACATCCATAAGATTAGAGCGCATGAGCACGATATCAGCCGATTCCATAGCAACATCGGTACCTGAACCTATCGCTATGCCTATATCCGCTTGCACTAAAGCAGGAGCGTCGTTAATTCCATCGCCAACCATAGCCACTTTTTTCCCCTCTGTTTGCAGCTTCATTACCTCTCTTGATTTTTCGTGTGGCAGAACTTCAGATAACACCCTGTCTATTCCGACTTGTTTGGCAATAGCTGCGGCTGTTTTTTTATGATCACCCGTAATCATCGCAACCTCAATGCCCATCTCTCGCACTTTCTTTATTGCCATGATACTGCTTGGCTTCAGTGCGTCTGCTACAGCAATTATTCCACCCAGTTTCCCATCAAGGGCAACATACATAGGCGTTTTGCCTGCTTGGGCTAAACAATCAGATGCTTCGTTTATTTCAACTAATGAAACACCCCGCTCATCCATCAGCTTTTTATTTCCTGCAAGAATAGTAATACCTTCAACAACTGCTTCAATACCCTGCCCAGTAATTGAATCGAATTTTTCTGTAGGGAAAATTTCAAGCCCTTTGCTTTCCGCTTTGCTTACAATCGCTTGCCCAAGCGGATGTTCTGAGCTTTTTTCAGCCGATGCTGTTATGTGCAGCAAATAATTTTCATCAATATCTCCCGCTACAATAATATCCGTTACAGTTGGCTTCCCCTCGGTAATTGTTCCCGTCTTGTCAAATACGATTGTGTTGATTTTATGTGTGACTTCAAGCGCTTCGCCGCCTTTAATCAAAATGCCATTTTCTGCCCCTTTGCCTGTTCCTACCATAATCGCAGTAGGTGTTGCAAGGCCCAGTGCGCAAGGGCAAGCGATGACCAGTACAGATATAAATATGGTCAATGCAAAACCTATATCCCCTGTGCCGATATACCATAAAATTCCTGCGAGTACAGCAATGATACACACGATTGGCACAAAATATCCCGACACAATATCAGCCATTTTTGCTATTGGAGCCTTTGCCCCCTGCGCGTCCTCTACCAGCTTTATGATTTGCGCTAAAGCCGTATCACTCCCTATTTTATCAGCGTGAAATTTTATTGCACCTGTTGTGTTTATTGTTGCGGCGTATACCAAGCTGCCTGCACTTTTATCAACAGGCATACTTTCACCGGTGAGCATGGATTCATCTATTGCTGAATGTCCATCGATTACCGTACCATCGACAGGGATTTTTGCACCGGGCTTTAACGCGATAATGTCGCCTACTTCAACTTCATCAATAGGGATTTCCATTTCTGCTCCACCTCGGATTACGATCGCTATTTTGGGTGCAAGTCCCATGAGCTTTTTGATGGCTTCGCTGGTTCTTCCTTTTGATACCGCTTCAAGCGTTTTGCCAAGCAAAACCAATGCAATAATAACTCCTGCTGTTTCATAATAAAGCGAGTGCGCCATATGGTAGTCGCCGCCGATAATGAGATACGTTTTATAAAGACTGTAAATAATCGCTGCAGATGTACCGACTGCTATGAGCGAATCCATATTAGGACTTCGCTGAAAAAACGCTTTAAATCCAACGGTGTAAAACTTGTATCCTGCGATGACGATTGGCAAGGTCAGCAGCAGTTGCGCAATTGCGAATCGCAAAGGAAACGCATCAGGGGCAAGAAACGCAGGATAAGGGGCGGATAACCACGGAATCATTGGAATCATGCAGAGATATAACAGCGGAAAACCAAACACCGCCGATATGGTGAACTTTATCCATAACATGCGAATTTCTTTTTGCTTCTGTGTTTTGTGGGTATCCAGTGTGTCCACCTTTTCAACGTCAACCACGGTGTATCCGGCTTTTTCGATTGTTTCTTGAATTACTGACAACCGTGTTTGATTGCTCTCAAAGAAAACCGTTGCTTTTTCTGTGGCTAAATTGACGCTGACATCTTTAATTCCGTCTAATTTTTTTATACTCTTTTCCACCTTTTGAGCGCAAGCTGCACAACTCATTCCTTTGATGCTCAATGTGTGACTATTCATAAATGTCGTCCCTCCCTCTTTGGCTAACTGCTGCATTTCATAATAGCACATGCTCAATACAAACGCAAAAAAGAGGATAGTGTAAAATAGTTCTGGGAAAAATAAAGGAATTTTTTCATTAATGAGACCAACCGTAGCGTAGCGGAGGGCGGTAGTGCGGTTGCCGCCAAAGTTGGCAGAGGCGAAGTTACGGAAAA
>WQUY01000059.1 GCA_009781855.1 Oscillospiraceae bacterium
AAAACTGTGCATTTTGATTTTTCAAAGTTAGCACGGCTTACCCCTAAGCCGTGAGTACATTAGACCGCTTTTCCGTAAAATCCCCGAAAATCAAAAACCACACGGCTATTGCATAAGGTAACTGCCGCACGGCTTGAAATCAAGAAATCCCACTGTTACTGGCTTTGTCAGCCATAACTGTGCAAAAAGAAAACCACCTAAAGATTTTATCCAAAGATGGTTTACTATTTGGTGCCGGCGAAGGGACTTGAACCCCCACATACTTTCATATAACGGATTTTGAGTCCGTCGCGTCTGCCATTCCGCCACGCCGGCAATTGTGGTTGCGCACGTTTAGCGTATATAACGCAAATGAGCGTGACGACATTATAATACATTGCACAGAACATTTCAAGTATGATTTTGGCCAGATTTTGACGGATTTTGACTTTTGATTTTGGCCATACGAAATACGATTTATTTAAAACGATAACGCTGTAATTAGGAGATGCACATCCACCTGAGGATGCCGTTGCTATAACTTGTCCGTTATCAAGCGTATAGATTCTTTGGTGCCAACAAGCTTTTGGGAGGTGCCTTCTTTGTAAATGTCGGGAGTACGGTAACCCAGCTTCAGAACTGATTTTACTGCATTTTCAACACAGTCGGCCTCCTGAGTCAACCCAAATGTATATCTGAGCATCATTGCAACAGAGAGTATCATGGCCATTGGGTTTGCCTTGTCCTGGTCTGCAATGTCTGGAGCCGAACCGTGTACCGGCTCATACATACCAAAACCGCTTTCAGATAAATTTGCAGATGGAAGCATACCTATAGAGCCTGTTATAACACTGGCTTCATCAGATAGGATGTCGCCAAACAGATTTCCGGTAAGTATGACATCAAACTGGCGCGGTGAACGGACAAGTTGCATGGCTGCATTATCAACATAGAGGTGGTTGAGCGTGACTTCGGGATATTCTTTCGAAACTTGCGTGACAACCTCGCGCCAAAGGCGCGAACTCTCAAGCACATTGGCCTTGTCTACACTTGTGACATGGCGTTTGCGTTTCATTGCCATTGAAAATGCAACGTGAGCTATTCGCCTGACCTCGCCCTCAGAATACAACTCAATATCATAAGCAGCTTTGCCAAGAGCAGTTTCTTTATAGCCTCTTTCGCCATAGTAAATGCCGCCTGTGAGCTCCCTGACAACAAGCAAATCCAGACCGCCCTCAATGATTTCAGGTTTTAGCGGACAGGCATCTGCGAGGTCTTCAAAGAGCAGCGCAGGACGCAATGCCGCAAAGAGCGAGAGTTCTTTGCGTAGTTGCAGGAGCGCAGTTTCGGGGCGCTTATCGCCGGGGAGATTGTCCCACTTCCAGCCTCCTATTGCACCGAGCAGCACAGCATCTGATACTTTACATGATTCCAGCGTTTCGGATGGTAGCGCCTGCCCACAGGCGTCAATTGCGCAGCCACCGGCCAACACAGTCTCAATGCCAAAGTTATGGCCGAATTTCTCGCCTACTTTTTTCAAGGTTTGCACCGCACCTTGCGCGACCTCCGGCCCAATTCCGTCACCCGGTATCAATGTAATTTTTTTATTCATGCTAATGACCATTCCTTTCGTATTTCGCTAGGCACAAAATAACCATGAAAAGGAACGGTCATTTCGTGCATCATTATTACTTGTAGTTTATTTTCGGTTGTGCTCCTGTTTATTTTTAATTGAAGCCAAAAGCCCACCGGCATTGATGATTTCCTTGATAAACTCCGGAAATGGTTCGGCGGTGTATTTTTCATTTTTAGTGATGTTTTTAATAATGCCGCAGTCAAAATCAATTTCAACTTCATCACCCGGATTGATGCATGTACTTGCCTCAGGGCATTCCAATATGGGAAGGCCTATATTTATTGCGTTGCGGTAGAATATTCTGGCAAATGTTTTTGCAATTACACAGGATATACCTGATTCAAGTATGACCATTGGTGCATGTTCGCGCGAGGAGCCGCAGCCGAAGTTATTTCCGGCTACGATTATATCTCCGGATTTGATTTTGCCAATAAATTCAGGGTCTATATCTTCCATGCAGTGTGCTGCAAGCTCTTTTTTGTCGGCGATATTAAGGTATCTTGCCGGTATTATGACATCGGTGTCGATGTTGTCGCCATATTTATGGGTGCGGCCATGTGCTTTCATGTTATGCTCCTTTTGTTAGTTGTTATTTGCCTTGGGTCTGTGATGCGACCGCTTATCGCTGAGGCTGCGGCTACTGCTGCACTTGCAAGATACACCTCAGATTCTACATGCCCCATACGTCCAACGAAATTGCGATTGGTTGTTGCCACACAACGCTCCCCAGATGCCATAACGCCCATGTGGCCTCCAAGGCACGGGCCGCACGTTGGCGTAGAAACTGCACATCCGGCTTCTATGAATGTACTCAGATAGCCTTTTTCTATACAGTCCATGTATATTTGTTGTGTTGCAGGTATTACTATGCAGCGCACATCCGGATGAATTTTGTTGCCTTGTAAAATTTCGGCAGCTTTTGCCATATCTGATAGCCAGCCGTTTGTGCATGAGCCGATAACAACCTGATGTATCGGAATATCCCCGACACCACCGATTTCGCGTGTGTTTTCTGGAAGATGTGGGAAGGCGACGGCTGGTTCAAGCTTTGAAAGGTCAATTTCAATCACGCGCTCATAATGAGCATTTTCATCAGCTTGGAAAATCTCATAAGGCCTGTTTGTCCGGCCTTCCATGTATTGTATTGTCGCGGAGTCAACCGGGAAAATACCATTTTTGGCTCCGGCTTCTATGCTCATATTTGCGATGCAGAACCTGTCATCCATGGACAAGAAAGATATGCCAGAACCGGAATACTCCAAACTTTGGTAAAGTGCGCCATCAACCCCTATCATGCCGATTATATGGAGGATGAGATCCTTGCCGCTGACATAAGGACTGAATTTGCCTGTCAAGTCAATGCGTATGGCTGAGGGAACTTTAAACCATGCCTCACCGGTTGCCATTGCAGCGGCCATGTCGGTCGAACCGACTCCGGTAGAAAATGCGCCCAATGCACCGTAGGTACAGGTGTGTGAGTCTGCACCTATTATGCACTCGCCTGCTGCAACAAGTCCCAGTTCCGGGAGCAGAGAATGTTCGATGCCCATACAACCTACATCATAAAAATGCTTTATGTTATGGGTTTTTGCAAAATTACGACATTCCATACATTGTTCGGCGGCTTTTATGTCTTTGTTAGGTACAAAATGATCCATAACCAGTGCAATTTTTTCACGATCAAAAACCGAGGTGAATCCTGCTTTTTGAAATTCTCTTATGGCTACAGGTGATGTAATGTCATTGCCTAATACCAAATTGAGTTTAGCCTGAATCAGTTGCCCTGGTTTTACCTCAGTATTACCGGAGTGTGCTGCAAGGATTTTTTGTGTCATTGTCATTGGCATACTTGTATGCTCCTTTCAGTTGTAGGGTGAGAGAATATATGTTGGGTGGTGGTAGGGAGGTGGGATGATGTTATCTATAAAATATGATTCTTTCTGTTTACCGCACATACCAGCGCAATGACTGATGCTATGCTGGTGTCGTTATGTACGCCGACACCCCAGTATGGAATACCATCATCGTCGGTGATTTTGACATATGCAGCGGCTTTTGCATCGGATTCTGTTCCAATTGCATGTTGGGAATAGTCCTGAAAGTGGAAAGCAATTTGAGCATTGGCTTTGCGAAGGGCGCTGCTTACAGCATCAAGCAGACCATTACCTTTGCCAGTCAATCGTATAGACACTCCTTTGATTGCCAAGTCAAGATTAGCGACAGACTCGCCGCCATCGCGCCGCCAGTCAACGTTTTCCAATTGAATGGGCGTCTCCACATTTATATACTTTCCTTCAAATGCGTTAAAGATATCCTGAGGCGACATTTCTTTATGGGCTTTGTCGGAAATGTCGGTAATGAATACTCCGAATTCCTTGCGTAGCTCGACAGGCAGCTTATATCCGAAATTGTTCTCCATAATATATGAGACTCCGCCTTTGCCAGATTGGCTGTTGATGCGTATAACATCTGCCTCGTATTCACGATTGACATCGGATGGATCAAGTGGCAGATATGGCACAGTCCAGAGGTTTTTGTTATATTGTGACCTGAAATTCATACCTTTTGCAATGGCATCCTGATGGGAGCCTGAAAAAGCGGCAAATACAAGTTCGCCTGCATATGGATGGCGAGGGCCTACCGGTATACAGTTGATTTCCTCATATATTTTGACAATTGCAGGCATGTCGGAGATATCCAGGCCGGGATTGACCCCATGTGTGTAAAGATTTAACGCAAGGGTTATTATGTCAACATTCCCAGTACGTTCTCCATTGCCGAAAAGCGTTCCTTCAACCCTTTGAGCACCTGCGAGCAAAGCAAGTTCTGTGGCTGCAATTCCGGTTCCTCTGTCGTTGTGAGGGTGCAATGATAAAATGACATTTTCCCTGTAGTTAAGATTTCGACTCATAAACGCAATTTGCTGCGCATAGACGTGCGGCATTGAAGTTTCTACTGTCGCCGGCAGATTGATTATTACAGGACGCTTGACGCTTGGTTTCCAAATATCAATCACATCGTTGCATATTCTGAGCGCAAACTCCGGTTCTGTCCCGGTAAAGCTCTCCGGTGAATACTCAAATGCAAATTCTGTTTCCGGCATAGTAGTTGACAACTCATCAAAAAGCCTTGCACCTTCCTGAGCGATTTTGATGATTTCATCTTCGCTCATTTTGAAGACCTGTTGACGTTGGGCAAACGAAGTGGAATTATATAAATGCATTATGACGCGCTTGGCTCCTGTTATGGACTCAAAAGTTCTTTCGATTATATGCTTCCGTGATTGCGAGAGCACCTGAATCGTGACATCGTCTGGTATCAAGTTATTGTCGATTAGTGTGCGCAAAAACTCAAACTCGGTTTCGGAGGCAGCAGGGAAGCCAACTTCGATTTCTTTAAACCCTATATCAACCAAGAACTTGAAGTATGTGAGTTTTTCTTCAAGGCTCATTGGGATTATAAGTGACTGATTTCCGTCACGAAGGTCAACACTGCACCAAATCGGAGCATGATATAGCCTGTCTTTTTTTATCCAATCCAGATTACAATCATCCTCAGGAGGCATGAAGTATAACGGACGGTATTTTTCTGCATTTTTCATTATTACTCAATCCTTTCGATTACGTACAAAAAAACCTTCGACTCTAAATCAAGAGACGAAGGCAAATGCTTCCGCGGTACCACTCTTGTTGACGTCCACCAACGTCCACTCAAAGGTTTGCACTCCGGGGTGAGACGCCATCTTTATCTACACGGCCTTGCACCAACCGACCGCTCTCTGTAGTAGATATAAACACAGCATATTCCCATCAACGTGCGTAATTATTAAGCTTCATCAATAATAACGGACAAAATAAAGATTGTCAACTCAAAATTTAATTGTTTTTCTTGTTATATGAAATATGGCATGGTAAACTTTACTTACCAACATTAGTAAAGGAGAGAGTTATAGAAATGGTAAAAGGTGGATTCAAAAAATACTGTGCAGAATTTATAGGTACAGCAGTTCTGGTGTTTATGGGCTGCGGCGCTGCGGTATTTTTGGGTGTGGAAACTTCTGGAGGGCATTTGGCGGTTGCGTTGGCATTCGGTTTGTCAATTGTTGCTATGGCATATGTGATAGGCAGTGTTTCTGGTTGTCATATTAATCCGGCAGTATCGTTGGGTGCGCTACTTGATAAGCGAATCAATGGTAAGGATTTTATTGGGTATGTGATTGCTCAGGTTCTGGGCGCTATTGCCGGCGCAGCTGTGCTTTTTGCGATGTCGTCGATTGCAGGGCGTGACTTTACCGGAGGACTTGGTGCGAACGCAGTTGCCAATGCTGGCGGCATTGGTGGTGGTATTCTAATAGAGGTAATATTAACATTCATCTTTGTTCTGACAATCCTTGGTGTTACCGCCGATTCCTCAAAAGGTGGAGTTGCAGGTATTGTGATTGGTTTGACATTAACTTTTGTACATATTGTGGGCATTCCGCTTACAGGAACTTCTGTAAACCCAGCGCGCAGTATAGGCCCGGCGTTATTTGCAGGCGGTAACGCGCTTGCGGAACTATGGGTATTCATAGTTGGTCCGCTTGTCGGTGCGGCGTTGGCGGCTTGTGTATACAAGCTTGTGATGGTGGTTAAAAACAAGTAAGAGATCGAGGATGCCGTCAGGTGATGGGGTTCGACTCCCATCACCCTATGCAGACTTTATGATACGCAGAAAGCGCTACCTGATGGTGGGGCTTTTTGTGTATCTATTGTATATGTCGAAGCTGACATAGGTTCGGGAGATTAGGAGGACAGCACAGTCGCTGTTCCCTCGACTTAGTGTAAAATTTGCTACGTGATTTTATCAGGTTATCGCGAAAAAATTTATCGTCAGGAGTGCATAAATTCATCTATTGCAACGTTTGTCTAAAAACCTCGACATAAGTTCGGCAGATTGGATTGTAAGCGTTTGACATTGCGGAGCTATAGAAAATCAAACGTAGATATTGTTTAGGATTCACGTCGAAATCTGGGTGGCAGAGACTGATGAAACAGAATATTTCGACATCTATCAACGAGCGGCTATACAGGTTCGGGAGACTAATTTTTGAGGTATTAAAGTTTAATGCACATCACGAAAACCGAACATGTGTGTTTCTTATGTACTTTTCGAAGTTCGGCCGACATCTAGTGATGGAGTGGCGTCTGTTTCAGTATTTGTCATCGGGGCTCAGTGTAGGGTCGAGAGATTGGGTGTTGAGGATTTGATTTCCATATAGAGGTGCAGCTTAACTATTGAGCTTTATATACCGATGTGGAAGAACGCTTGTTGCAGACATCACACTTCATATAGGTTCGTTAGATGTGATTGTCTGTTATCGAGTTGATTGTGTAATCTGCAACAATTACAGGTCTATCATGATGCTACACTTGCGATGGACAATCAGCAGTTAAGTGACTGTTTGCAATGGGTTAAAATGGGAAAACAGAATGATGAAAGTAAGGAAAGCGGGGAAGGCGACGAAACATATGAAAGGCGTTGACAATTAATTTTGGTCTATGTTACACTGATACACAGGTCGCATGTTGAGATTGAGAACTATGGAACTTGACATTCCTAAAAAGGTGTAAAACAACCAAGTGCGGAGGCCGTGTGAAGATTATAATAGAAGAACAAATAGATGGTGAAGAAGATCAACTCATAGTCAAATGTCGCTATTTAAGCGCTGAACTCCTTGAGCTATTAACTAAGCTGAAGGCAGAAGACAGTACGTTGATTGCTTACATCGGCAGTGAAATTCACATTGTAAAATCTAAGGACATATACTACATAGAGACAGTTGACAATACGACGTTTCTGTACGGAACTGATATCGTATACGAGTCCAAGCAAAAACTTTATGAATTGGAAGCTGAGTTGGCAGTATTAGACTTTCAGCGTATAGCGAAGTCGCTTATTGTGAATTTGAGTAAAATAACATCTATATTACCCACTATGTCTGGTCGCTTAGAAGCCGTTTTGTCAAACGGCGAACGTGTGATTATCTCGCGGCAATATGTTAGTGCGCTGAAAAAAAGGCTCGGTATAGTTTAGAGACACTTTGGGCGTTGGTATCAGTAAGTGATTGTGGTGAAAACTGAATATAAAGATTATGTAGGGGATTGAATATCCGCTACATTTTTTTGTTGATTTCCGAATACGATTACACTTTGAAACGGTGTTCATTAAGAAAAATACCTGCATATGTGCCTTTCGACGACACATATGCAGGCGCTTTTGCAACTTAGGGTTCGTATTTTGCAACCTACCATCATATATGCACAGGTCGCGGTTAACCCTATAGATTAAATATTTTTTTTTTGCTATATTCCTTTACTGGGAAATGTTGTCAAAGTGTGAACTTGTGCTGAAGCGTGATTTGTGGAACCGCCGCATAAGAGGATAAGTTGGAGGAAATAACTCCGAAAGTTAAGCAAGAACCGCTTTGGATATAATGTTTTTACGAAAGAACAGGCAAGCACACGGGTCAATGAAAGTAAGGAATTTGACGTTTATGAAAAATTACCCTAGCAAAATAACTATCAAGTGAATGGTCAAAAAGAGTCGGAAAACGCACTAAATCAAGTCGCATGAAACTGCTCTACAATTCTTTGAAGATTGTTATGAAAGGTAAGGAAGAAATATGAAGAGGATACTAACACGAATCGGGACATTTTTATTAGCGATGCTGATGCTGCTGAGCATACCCCTTGTCGCATTTGCAGTGCCGGAAAATGAAGTTCAAGAGTTTAGTGTTTCAGTTAATGATGAGCTGTCAAATGAGTACCCCGATGTATACGACGCTGAGCCGTATGATTACGACTCAGCGTATGATGATTCTGATGAGTATGACTACGACGATGACTGGGGCTATGAAACTACGGATAATGATGATCATTACAGTGATCCGGATGCGCCAGAATTATACTTAGAGGAAGCGGCTGGCTCAGAAAGTGCGATAGAGGCGCTGTCAGCACCAATCTTCATACACAGCCAATCTGATATGGTGGCGTTTTTGAATGGCGGGCTTGGACCAAATCATGGACACTTCATTCTTGAATGGAGCGGTGCACTGCCTGTTGGAGCATTACGTGGTCGCGGTTTTGTAGACGGACAACCATTTACAGGAATATTCGATGGCAACAACAATGTCATCAGTAATCTGCATTTGAGTCCTCGCGGTCTGACGGAACCCGAAGCGACAGCGGCTCTTAATGATATAGGCCTCTTTCGTGTGCTTGGTCATGGAGCGACCATTCGCAACCTGACCCTTCAGGGTGCAGCATATACTGATACAATAAGTATCGCTGACTGGAATACAGTGACCGGCAGCATCGGGCTTCTCGCGGGACGCGTCATGCCGGGTGCCCATGTTATTATATCCGATATAGATATTGTATCTTCCAATATGAGTTTTGGCGGTGGAAGAACCCTTAACAACAAAAGAGTCGGTGGTTTGGTCGGTGTCGTAGACGTCGGTAGCCGTCTTGATATAACAGGAATCACCATTGGCACGGAAAGTGCAAGTGGAGTGACGATTACACTCAATATAACAGGTACACCCGGAACAAATACAGCCAACCGGAATCTGCAATCCGCTGGTGGAATAATCGGCATGACTGCGGGAAGTGTAAATATCCTTGGTTCGCAAAATGCGGTAAATGTTGTTATAAGTAACCTCAATACCGGAGGCAGCCGAGTAATCCAACACGCCGGCGGCGCGATAGGCAGGACGACGGGTTCAGCGCATGTTGATATAAACAACCTCACAGTAAGAGGAACGATAGGCGCACAACAAATGGCTGGCGGTCTGATAGGTTCGACTCTGACAGCTGGAACAACCACAATCAGAGGCAGCACAAATTACGCAGCAGTGACAGTCGGTGGTAGCAACACACATGTTGGCGGATTTATCGGCTGGGCGCGTAACCGCACATATATAAGAGACAGTGTCAACCGCGGAAATATAA
The DNA here is from genome assembly GCA_009781855.1 of Oscillospiraceae bacterium. GTDB lineage: Bacteria > Bacillota > Clostridia > Oscillospirales > Oscillospiraceae > WRMH01. The sequence continues at coordinate 9,604 of WQUY01000059.1, forward strand.
CCCATCTGGGTAGCGGCACGAGTTCAAATGCAAATGCATTTGGCGGCTTCCTGGGTAGAGCACAAGGTATTCTTGAAATGCATAATGTAGAGAATATAGCGCCTGTTCAAAAGACAGGCGGCGGTAGATCCAGGGGCGGTGGAATCGTTGGATGGAGCAATAACCTCATAAACATAACCGGTGCAGTCAACCACGGTAATGTAGGATCCACAGCCGGTACGGCGGGCGGCAATCTAAACAGCGGTTTGGGTGGCATATTGGGTTATGTGCAGTTTGCTGGAGCGGCGACAAACCGCTGGGTCAACCTAACGAATACAGAAAACCATGGAGATATAGGCTTCAATGCAGCTGGAGTGGCGGCTTCACGCCTGCGCAACGGTGGAATAGTTGGAGCAACACGGACACGTTCGGGCGTTCGCGGTTTAGTAATAACCAATGCGTTAAACACCGGCAGAATCCAAGCAGCTCAGGTAGCGGGCGGCATATTAGGATGGAATCAATCCGATAGGACAAATATAAGCGGAGTGATGAATAGAGGGAATGTAAACGTCACTACCGTTGGTGCAAATGGATGTGCTGGTGGAATCGTTGGGCGTTCGGCACGTCATGACCTGACGATATTCCAGTCTGCTAATGAAGGAAACATAACTGCCGGTGCATCAGGTAGCAGTTCTAACACGGCGCTTTCAGGAGTTGGCGGAATAGTCGGAAATATAAATCGTGGCACAAGAAACCGCATACTGCAAAGTTATAACGCCGGTAGTGTGACCGGCGGCACGGTGACAGTCGGCGGCATTATAGGACAGATTCGCCGTGGTGGTACGACACTGATACAAGACTCATATAATATAGGTACAGTGAATAGCAGACGGGGCAACCACGGCACATCCGGAGCTCCGCGCTGGAGCGGACACGGCATTCTTGGTCATAGAGGCAGTGCACCGACGGTAACAATAGAGCGTGTATATAATGCCGGTAATGTTTCGGGCAGACCAATATTTGGATATTCGACAACGAACCAAGCGACTCGACGGATGGTATACCGCAATGTATTTTGGGACATGGATATCTACATAGGCAACCAGCGCCAGGATTCTGTGCGCGGGATAGCACCAGGCATAACAGGTCTTTATACCGCGATACTTACCTCAGGACATGTCAGTGGTCTAAACAGCGGGGCATGGCTTGTAAACGGTTGGCTTTCGCCCGATGGCCAAACGATGGTTAATCAACAATGGGAGAGCTATCCATATCTATCTTGGCAAACGGGTGGAGTACTTCAAACAGAATTCTTTACAAGAATAGACCCCGGCGCCAGTCATACGGTTGAAGCAAATCCAACGATAGTAAACTTTACTGGTGTAGCGTCAAATGTACGTACATTCAATCCATATACAGTGCGTCCCACGGCAGGTCATGCGGGTCATCCGGTGCACCCGGTTGGCAACAGCACATTATCTGTAACCAGGCTTGTTAACCAGCGATTATCAGTAGGCCTAATCAGCCCGAACGGCGTAGTAGGTTTTGGTGAGAATGAGTTGTTTGAGGCGGTGGTCATGGCGGTCGATGCGATAAACGGCAGAGTGATAAACCATGCGCGCTTATATCAAAATGGAGTATTTATAGAGCCTCAACAACACGGATTTGCGGATGGAACAACAGTGACCTTGGCCGATAACCTCAACGCAATAGCTTTGGGATATGTTGTAGCTCCGAACTGGGTGTTGACTCAGGACATGATTGATGATGGCCTAATTCGCATATATATGGATAGAGTACCTATAGACAATATCCATGTACATGTGCGGAACTTGACTGCGGTAGAGGATGTACCTCCGCGTATTCATGTAGACAGAAATCCGGCACTGACCCGCAATAATGCACCTGTATTACGACAAGGCACAGGTTCAACACCATTTTTCAATATCTCCGGTGCAATGTGGGGTGATCTTCTTTACGCAAGCGCCCATCACTTTGAAGCTGAAGATCCTTACAATCCAGTAGCAGAGTTTTGGTTTGAGATGATAATCGGGGGAGCGGGTACTGCTGCGAGTCCGTGGATAGTCGCCATGGATCTACACGATATAGATCTGGGATCATTCACAATGGAGGTAGTGCGTACGCATGACGATGGCATAAACGAAGATGGTGTAACAACCAGGCTGCCGCATGGAGGCCGTGCGCCTGGATTCAGTGAGCTTTCAAATCCAACGCGTAGCAACAACTTCTTGGTGGAATTCAGAAGCCGGTCAGAGGTTGCTGAAAATCCCCGAGGCCTGGCAGGCTCAGGCACAGGTACAGGCACAACAAACGTAGCCAACCAGTGGACGGTGCAGGGCACAACGACAAATACCGAAGTGCGCATAACGCCAAACTGGGGACAGCAAATAGGTGGAACAGGTCAGAACTTCTCATACAGGACGACCGGCTGGCACTTCATAAGTGACCTTGTAGACCATGATGATGATGGTAATATCCTGAGGCTTCTGCGCGTTCCTGTAGAGCCTGAGATAGCGATGAATGTCCGCGTTGTGGAAGAATTCACAGTGCGTGGTATGCCTTGGACAGTGCTTATACCATCTTCGGAATTAACCCTGCGTTATGATGCCGATTGTGGAGAAGAGCCATCTGGCGAAGCAATATTGCGCAGTCATGTTATCCCGCCATCAACGCCTCCGGGAACATTTGCCCCTAGGCTTATTGCCGGTGATTTCCTGGATGCATCAGCGCCTGAGTTCTTGACAAATACGCACGAAGTGGATGAGGGAGAACTATATCCAGACCTATTCCCGACCCCACCTGCGGGTACTGTAAGAGATCCTATATACATAACTCTGACAAGGGCTCCGGCTGGAGTAGTACATGGCTTTGTACTCAACGCTACGATGCTTGATGATTTTGACTCACCGCATGCACCAATAAGCGGAGCAAGGGTGACGATACTCAACGAACTAGGCCAGGTAGTTGGCACAGCCATAACCGGTGCTGACGGATACTACCGTTTCAGTGGATTGGCTACAGGACAGAACTACACAGTGATAGCGACAGCCGATAACTTTGGCTCCGGTTTAGGCGTTCCGACACCGGTGTACCTGCCGGTAGGCGAAAATGCGGAGTCGCATGTGTTCCTAAGACATAACGACAGCGCCAATGGGTTCATGATTCTCCTCAACATCAGAGAGATGGGTACTGCCAACAACCTGGGTGGCTATCCGACAACTGCGGTATTGACATATGGCACGGATAATACCAGAGACTCTATGTTTGCAAGCCCATTTAGGCTAATCCAGACTCACGTCAACACATCACTTTGGCGTGAGGGTGAGATAGAGGTTCTAATAAACCGAACGGGATTTGTTCCTAGAGTGACAATAGAAGATATAGGGGAGTATATAGACGCTCAAGCAGAGCATGTTGCACAGGGATTCATACTCATTGATGTGGAGGTTCCCACAACACGGATAACTTTCAACATATATGGTTCCATGAAGAATAATGCGCCGGGTGCAGTGCCTGCGAGAGTTCAGAACTACTTCCCTGATGGAGAAGATGGTTATGTAAATCAAATCATAGTGCCTGTAGTATTTGGAGAACCATTATGTCCATTGGCAATGGAGCCGATCATAGCGTGGATGGGTGAACAAGAATCAGGCTTTGCTTTCTGGGGTTGGTTTACTGAAGAGGCGCTTGATGCATCAGGACGCAGCAGAAATAGCTATCGAAGGCCAACTGTTGGAACAAATGGATTTGATATAAGCAGAGTGTTTACAGAAGAATTGTTTAATACATATGCTGATGCAGATAACAACATAAACCTCAATGCAATTTGGGTCTTATGGGGCGATGTGAATGATGATGATCAGGTCAACGGTATTGACGTTAGTCTTGTATCGCAGTATGTACGCAGATTCCCGGGTATATCCATAGTTGAACCTGCAGCGTATGTTTCGCGCGGCCCAGCGATTACAGGACTTGACGTGAGTTTAATATCACAATATGTGCGCAGATTTCCGGGAATAGTATTAGGCCAACCATTAGGCAGAACGTTAGTTTTAGGTGCTCAAATGGGCCTGCCCGATATATCTGCTCCGGAGATATGGAATAGAGCTTCTGCTTTTGATGGAACAACAGCGGTAGACATTGGATTCCGCGAAATGCCGGTACTGGCAGCAAATGCGCCACAGACGCGAAGTGGCGGGGGTACTTTGCGCAACACAATTGGAGCGCATCAGATATGGAGTGTCAGTCACGAGATAGGATATCGCGGAGACTATGTTGATATTCGATTGAGGATGGATCAAATTACAGCGCAAGGTATGTGTTGGACGAT
>WQUY01000060.1 GCA_009781855.1 Oscillospiraceae bacterium
AAGATAGGAGGATTCGTAATGGCTACAATCGGAATATTTGAGCCGGATGGACTTATAGCTGGCGATTTTCCAACCGAAGCTCAAGGAATAACCATCACTGGCCCCGCCGAAATCAAGCGCGGCGATGTGCTTGGACTAACAGATGAAGGCAATTATGTCCTAGTGGATTCCACTGCCACAAATGGCTCGCAGGAAGTTGTGGGTATCGCTTGCGATGATGTGATTGTTGAGGATGGCATGACAGCCACATCTACCATGTTCATCAAGGGCGCGTACATCCGTAGATTCTTGCGTTTCGGTGGCACTGACACAGTTGAAAACCACATCCGCCGCATGACTGACATCAGTTTGATTGTCAGAGACTCACGGATATAAGGAGGAGTTATGGCTACAAATATTTATGAACCTAAGTTCATGATCCAAATGCTGGAGCAGCAGCCACCTATGCCGTCTTTCATCAAAGACACGTTTTTTAGACGCACTCAGACATTCCCGACAAAGAACGTGGAGTTTGACGTGAAAAAAGGTGGCATGGCAATGGCTCCATTCGTTTCTCCGCGTATAGGGAGCAAAGTTCTAGAACGCACAGGCTTCAAGACCCAGTCCTACAAGCCGCCGCTTGTTGCCCCTAAAAGAGTGCTTACAACGGACGACATTGCTTCTCGTCTGCCCGGAGAGCCTGTTTACAACGGATACAACCCCAACCGCAGGCGTGTTGAGCTTCTGCAAAGCGACCTTATAGAACTTGACGAGTCTATAACCCGCCGTGAAGAGTGGATGTGTACACAGGTCATGTTTAATGCCGAAATCCCAGTCGTTGGCGAGGGCGTTAGTGATCTAATCGAGTTCGAGTTTGATAACACGGTTGTTGTTGATATCCCTTGGTCTGATTATGTGAATTCACAACCCATTATCGATCTGAAAAATGCACGTAAGCTTGTTGGGCGTTCTGGCTTTTCTGCTGCCGTTGCCGTTGGTGACAGCGATACCATGTGGAATTTGACTCAAAATGAAAAAATACAGAAACTGTTAGACAATACAAGGTACGAAATGGGAATCATAGCCCCAAAACTCCTTGAAAACGGCGCAATGTACATCGGTTTTTTGCGTAAAGCAAACTTACACTTGTATTCCTATGAAGGCGAATTTGCAGACAACGAAAACGAAAATCCGGAATTCCCAGGAATTAAGCCTGAAGACAAAGGCTTCGTGCCTGCCGTGTATTCACTTGTGCCGAAAGGCAAAGTAGTGGTTGCCCCTGCAAACAATTTTCCGGCAAAAATGCTATACGCAGTGATCCACGACCTACAAATTGGTAGTTTTGCAAGAAAAAGAGTTCCCAAACAATGGGATCAGCAAGAGCCATCTGAAAGATATGTAAAAATATCTTCTGCACTATTGCCCTGCCCGCAAAGTCTTGATGCTTGGGCTGTGCTTGACGTAGGAGGTACGCCTTAATGAAAACCTACCTTGTAGTAAAGCGCGTTAACTTGCAGGTAGGGAGCAAGACCTACCGCAAGGATGCAATCATAACCTCTGAGATGGTTGGGCATGAGAAAATTCGCAGTTACTTGGCGAGGGGCTATATTAGGGAGTTGGGAGATACACCTTTTGCAGTTCAAACCGAAGAAAGTAATCTCCCCGCCTACCTTGTCGCTGAGGCATACTTGGCTCCAGAAGAGATAAATGCACTTAAACGTGCCGATCTCATAAAGTATGCTGAACATATTGGCGTAGAGTTTAAGCGGGATATCAAGGCAAAAGACCTCCAATCCCTTGTAGTTGAGTTCATTGAAGAAGCTGTTGTCGGCGAAGAACCGGATGATGATGCTAGCGACACAAATGACAGTGCCGACAATCTCAGTGATGATGACGAAAATGGTGAAGAAAATACTTAGTTTTCAAGGCCAAACCCCAAACCTCACATTTCAAGACCAGCAACTGGAGGACATTCATAATGTCTTTCTTAATTTTGATGCAAAGGAGTTCGTTACCGTCCACAAAATCCAAGGCATAAGGGGATTTGTTTCAGAAGCCCATGACTGCAAGGTTGTTGTTGACAGCGAACGATACTTCGAGCGTATGGTCAAAGATAAGATTGAGGGCGTAAGCCTTGAAGGTATTGTTTTCTTTATCCCCAAAAACAAATGGATTGAGAAGTTTAGGCATATCCCCAAGGTTGAATCTACTCTTAAATTTGATGGCAAGCAATATGTTGTTTCTGCTGTTGCCGAAGAGATGGGAGTAATAGAGTTCACTTTGGAAGCCATAAGGGGGAGATAGTCGTGGCTGGTGATGCAATTACCTTAAATATTGATACCGATGGCGGCATTGAAGAAGCTGTGCAGGCTTTAAGGAGTGTCAGTGGTGGAGCAGACAAGGCTATAGCACGTGCGTTCAACAAAACTGCAGGATACATGAAAGACACTGCTGCTAATGAAGTGCCAAACGTGTTTACTGTTTCAGGAAAATCAGTTAAAGCCGGGATGAAAATCCGCAAAGCAAAAACATCCAGCCTCAGCGCAGAGATTAGCCGCAGCGGCCCCCCGCTTTATGCGCGGAAATTTAGCTTTGACGCTAACACAAGCCCTGGCATAAGGGGTGGGAGTGCTGTTTTCTTGCGTGAGCGGCATAGCGGCGGTAGACACTTAGACTCCATTGGTGGCAAGAGCAAGGCATTTGTTGTCGGTCGCGGGCTTGTAATGAGACGTCCTACTAGTGCCAGATTGCCAATAATTCACGCAGAAGGAATTAGTGTTCCGGAGATGCTGAGTGAACCAAATGTGCGAAGTGTAATCCAAGAAAGGGGTGCGGCACGGCTTACACAAGAACTCGACCGTGAAATCCAAGCCCTGCTCAAAAACTGAGGAGTTGAGTAATGGCTACCACTGTAACTCTGCATGATGACATCTGCGACTTCTTGGAAAAGGAAGTTGCAGAAAAGTTCACACTCAAAACACTCAATATAAATGGGAGTAAATCATTTAAGCATCCGCAAGTCATACGCTCAGGCTTTATTATGCCAAAGAGCATTGACGGTGTGGACAGCGAAGATGAGGAGTTCCCATTTTTATTGCCTCGCATACACCGTGTGGAAAACGTAAAAAACGAAAGACAAAGCACAGCAACATTGGATGTGCTTTTCGGTGTGTATGACCCTGGCGTTTATGACGAAAACGGTAAACTTGTTGACGATGGGAGCGGATACCGGGACTTTTGGAATTTAATTGAATCCACCCGGCAAGCCTTCTTTGCCGCACACACGATAGCAAAAAAATATAGGATAGCAGACGATTTTTTTGAGGCAAACATGAACGCAGAACAAATCTATCCTTACTGGGAGGGTTGGTGCCGGACAAGGTGGCACATTGTCTATCCCCGGCCTCAATTGCAAGAGCATCTATTTTAGAAGAAAGGAGCAGTGCTCATGAACGGAAAAGCTGATACTGCTACAAAACCCGAAATGGCAATTGTAGCAAGCGAAGCTGCTGCGCCAAACAAGCTAACAATTGGCCAGCAACTTGAAGCCGAAAAGCGGGAGAGCAAAGAACGCCGCAGAAAGGCACGTCAAGCAGCTAAATCAAGGGGCAAAACACGTTACATTTATTCTGGCCCCTATGTTCCTGGCGGAGCATTGATTTCCGGAGGGATTTATATGGAAATCCCTGTGATAGCAGAGGATATCATTGAAAAAATTCCGGAAGTTAAGGAGTTGTTTGTAAAGGTTGAAAAATACCCGGCTTTCAAAAACGACTTAAAAAAGCAAGGAACCGAAGCATATAGGCTTTACCACTATGTAGAGCAATCTATCAGAGAGGGGGCGTTAAAAGATGGCAAATAGGCGTGGGATATTCATCTCGGAAGATGACACCCCAATCGTACCACCCGTGCGAGTTAACGCAGCCTTGCCCGTAGTTTTTGTTACAGCCCCGATCCACCTTTGCGAAGACCCATACAATATAACAAACTCGCCTCGCCTTTGCTTTACCAATAGCGAAGCACGTCGGGCGTTTGGATTTAGCATGAGGCCAGAGATATGGGATAACTACATAGCACCGCAGGTTATCTTCTCTCAATTCAGCCTGTATGGTGTGTCCCCGTTGATTATGATCAACGTGCTTGACCCAGACATTCATTCAGCAGAAGAAGAGGATGTTTCTGTTACACTTAATCGATTCTCTGGTGTGTTGCCTGTAGAGGGTACTCTGATTGATACAGTTGAAATTGAGGGCTTTGAAGAGGACACCCACTACACTCTTTCGTTTGATCGTGATGGCCTTGTGGTAATTAATGCAAAGCCGAACGTTCCGGGCGGTATGTCTGAAACCGAGACCATCTCTGTTTCTTGTGCACGCCTTGCACCAGAAATGGTAGATGAGTACGACTTCATCGGCGGTGTGGATATCCAAACGGACAAAAACTTAGGACTTGAAATTGTTGGCGATATTTATCCACTCTTTAGGATGATTCCAGGTCAGCTACTTGTGCCTAAATGGTCGAGCAATCCTGTAGTTGCCGCCGTCATGGAGACAAAGGGAGCTAATATTAACGGGCATTTCCGATGCATAACCCTTAACGATATGCCTACCATGATTCCAGGCAGTCCAGGTGAGATGGTGCCGCATAAATACCAAAATGTGCCTGCATGGAAAAACCTCAACAACTACGTATCTACACGACAAGTAAACCTGTACCCAATGTTGCGCCTTGGCAACCAAAAATATCACTACTCCTCACAAATGTGTGGGCTTATTGCGCGGACTGACTTCAACAACAGCGATGTGCCCTATGAATCACCCTCAAACAACAACCTACGAATTAATGGCCTTTGTTATGAAAGTGGCGACGAAATTGTTCTTAACAATGAAAAAGGAACATTCCTTGCAAACCAAGGGATTGTCACCGCCACTAACTTTACAAACGGTTGGGTAGCGTGGGGCAACCGCACTGGAGCATTCCCGGGCACAACGGATGTAAAGGATGTATTCATCCCCATTAGACGTATGTTCGATTGGATCGGCAACACCCTCGTCCTTACCCACTTTAGCAGGGTAGATGCACCTATCAGCCGCAGGCTTAGAGACACTATTATCGACAGCGCAAACATATGGCTTAATGGTTTGGCTGCGCGAGGCTTTATCCTTGGTGGTCGTGTAGAGCCACTACAAGAGGACGATAACCCGTTGACTGATTTGCTTGATGGCATTTTGCGTTTCAGGATACGTGTTTCACCGCCGCCTCCATTTGAACAGGGGGAATTCATACTGCAGTATGACCCTGAATATCTGTTGACTTTGTTCAGCTAGAAAGGGGTAACTCATGATACCTGATAAATTAACAAATTTTATCTGCTATGATGCAGGGAATGAAATGTTGGGGATTGTAGACGTTACTCTTCCCAACCTTAACTACATGACTGAGAGTATGGGAGGGGCTGGAATTGCCGGGGAGATTGATTCTCCCACTAAGGGGCATTTCCAGTCCCTTACCACAGCTATAAACTGGCGTGTGCTTTTTGGCGAAAATGTCGTATACTGTGCTCCTGAGACATATCATTACGCCTTTATGGGCAATGTTCAGTCCTATGACGAAGGAAGCGGCGAGTATAGGGATACAGGAATAAAGGTTGTCATGCGCTGTATTCCAAAAAACGCAACTCTCGGCACAATGGGGGTTGCTGTACAAATGGGCACCAGTGTAGAATATGAGATTATTTATCTACTTATTTCCGTTAACAGGCGGGCAATGGTGGAGATTGACAAGCTCAACTTTGTTTGTACAATCAACGGTCGAGACTACATGTCCGAAGTTCGCCGCAACATTGGCAGAGACTAGGAGGCACTATGGAACGTTATACCTTGAAAAAGCCCATTACCCATGATGGCGAAACCATAACCGAAATTGATTTTGATCTCGACAGCCTTTCTGCTTTAGACCTTGAAAGAGCAGAAAGAGATGCCCGCAAACTTCTCGCAAAGAAGGAAACTATGAATGTCCCCGAAACCAACAAAAAGTACCAAGCTTGCGTTGCCGCCAAAGCAAGTGGTCACACTGTAGGCTTTATTCGCTCGCTTGGTGGAAAAGATTACACCCAAGTGTGTCTATTAGTGATGAATTTTTTGCTGGATGGGGATTCGGAGGACGAGGAGGAGGAATCGGAGAGCGAAGCCAAACCGAAAAAATCGAATGGCGAAACTCCGACTTCGATGACGAAGACGTGCAACAAACCCCTTACCTAGACGGTATCCGGAAGGATGTAAAGGAACTTTTCCGTAGCATCATGATTTTGGCTGAAGGGACAAACACCAGCTTGCAGTACTATGAATCCCTTCCCCTGTCAGAACTGCAGTTAAAAATGGAGTTGTATTCAGACCACGTTGAGGCGCGAAACCAAGCTATACAAAATCAACGACATAAGACTCGGAGAATCTGAGTCATGGATTAGGGTAGAACCCAAACTTAGTTGAAAGGCAGGGATTGCCGTGGCTGGAGCAACATCAAAGGCATTTAAGATAGCCTTCAAATTGGATGCTATGCTAGCAAGTGGTTTCGGCAAAACCTTTGACGAAGCTGAAAACAGGCTTGCTGGAGTGGGCGACAAACTATCATCCACAGGCAACAGCCTCACCAAAGGTGTGACTATGCCACTTTTAGGTGTTGGCATTGCTGCTCTTGCAGTTGGTGCGGATTACGATAACTCTTTAGGTAAGATACAAGCGCGTACCGAAATGACCGCTGCTGAAATTGCAGATCTCGGCGATAATTTTAGAGACATGGCTGTTTCCGGCGAGTATGGCGTTTTCAGTGCACGGCAGATTGCCGAGGCATATTCGCAAATAGCCGTGCGTGGCCAAGATGCGGCGTTTGGCACAGAAATTATGCGGACATCTATGGTCTTGGCTACCGCAGTTGGTGATGATTTGGGAAATACGGCGTACTTTCTTGGAAACTATCTCTTAAAAGTAGGCAAGGATGTAAGCTACGCCGAAAAGTACATAAACCTCTTTGCTGCCACAAATCAGCGAACGGGCATAGGATTAAATACCTTACAGGATTATCTCTTTCGAGCAAACGCCTCGCTAAATGCGGCTGGGATATCTGGTACGGAAGCAACAGCCGTATTTGGTCAATTGTACCAAGCAGGTGTGCGAGGTGCTAACGCATACAGCGGTTTCCAGCAGGCGATTGAAACTATGCTGCTTCCCACAGACGAACAGAATAGTGCATTCCAACGGCTAGGAATTTCCACGGACAGCCTCGAATGGCAGTCCAAAAGCACAATGGAACAATTCTTTGCTCTTGGAGATGCTCTTGAGGGTGTGACGGACGGCACAGAACGGCTTGACCTTATGTCTACACTCTTTACGCAAGGAAGCGCACGAGCCTTTGCTGATGAACTTTTTAATCAGCGCGATGCACTCCGAGATATTATCCCGGAACTGTACGAGGTTTCGGGAGCAGTTGACGGCACTGGCACAGCATTCCAAATGGCGGCTATCCAACAAGAGGGCATGGCTGGATCTATACAGCAATTGAAAAACTCGCTTGAAGAAATCATGCTCCAAATCAGCGAGGCACTACTTCCCATCGCAATCCGCTTTGTTGATTTTGTTGGAGTATGGATAAACCGTTTTGCATCTCTAGATGAAGGCACACGAAGCATTATTCTCGGTCTGGGTTTAGCTGCAGCTGCAGCAGGGCCTTTGTTAACGATAACTGGGAAAATTGTAAAAGGCGTGGGTGCTGCCCATGCTGCATACACGACCTTTAAGGCTACATTGACATCTGTAAAAACGGCAACAAGTCTTGCAACTGCTGCACAAGCGGCAAAAACAGCAGCGACACAAGCCAATACACTAGCAGCTAAGGCTGATAAGGCAGCAACCGCTGCAAGAAAAGTAGCTACTGCCGCAGAAGCCAAAGCTCTTAAACTCGTTGCTCAAGCAGAAGCCATAAAAGCCACAGCAGGAGCAGGAAGCACAAAGGCCACCATTGCTGCTACCAAGGCAACCCAAGCAAGGAAAGCGGCAGATGCATTAGCAGTCGTGGCAAGCAAAAAGGTAGCCACCGCTGAAGCAGCACGAACAGTAGCAACTAAAGCAAACACTATTGCTCTAACTGCAGACACAGCTGCAACCAAGGCAAAAACGCTGGCTTCAACCAAGCTCGGCAAAGCCTACGCACTTCTTCTCGCGCCTAAAAAAGCAACTACAGCCATGCTTGCGGCTCAAACTGCAGGTATGAAAGCTGCCACCATTGCCAAGGGCGCATTAACGCTAGGCACAAAGAAGTTATCTGCGGGCTTTAAGCTTATGGGTGTGGCAATAAAAGCAATACCTGTTTTTGGGTGGATCCTTGCAGGTATAACTGCCGTTATTGCAGGTGTTACCTTATTGGTACGGTGGCTAAATCGTGTGGGCGAGGAGTATAAAGCTGTTGGTGAAGCCGCTGACAGCTTATCTGAACGTCAAGCGCAACTCGCAGAGTCATCAGCAACTGCGGCTGAGAGTTTCCAGCAAGAAGTGCGCGTCTTGGAAGCGCGGGCCGAGCAATATAAAGAACTGGCAAACTGTGTTGAACATGCTACAAAGATGTTTAACTTGCACCGCAACGAACTAGACCGCCTCAGTGTAGAATACACTGAACTCGGTCTTGGGCTTGAAGATACTCGCACACAAATAAGTGCCATTGAGGAGAAACTCGCAGATGGCTCTAATCGTAGACGAAGCGATACAAGAGCCTTAAATGATGCACTTGATACACTCCGAGCAACGGAAATAGCCTATGTAGAAGCAATGGAAGCCAATAAGCAAATGCAAGCAGACGTAGCAGCAGGCGTTGAAGTCCACGCCGATGTTCTTGCAAGGCTTGAACAGCAGCAAGAGGAAGCAGCGGTAGCTATGGCAACCGCAACCGCTGAGATGGAAGAACAGATGCGCAAAGCCGAGAAGTGGGCAAATGCTCAGACACAAGCCCTTGAGAGCATGAATGCATCTTTTGAAAACTACAAAAGCTTAACTACTAACGTATTCCAAACCGTTTCAGAGAATGCTGCTGTCTCTGTTTCAGAAATGACTAGCAATCTTGAAGCCAATGCCGCCGCTATTGAAGAGTGGAGTAAAAACCTTGCGATTCTTGCGGATAGGGCTGTGGACGAGGGACTAATTGAGCAGTTAAGGGCTGCAGGCCCAGAAGCAGCAGCATCTGTGCGTGAACTGGTGAACGCATCTGACCAAGAATTGGATGCTCTTAATACCGCTTTTGGGAATTCAACTCAAGTTGCTGTTGAATCCATGAAGCGTGAGCTTGACCCAAGTGGCGTTGCAAGCTCTGCACTTGAGCTTATAGATTCAGTGGCAACCACCATACTTGAAAATGATGCTATGGAAAACGCCCTCATCGACAAAGCACAAGCCAGCTTCGAAGCAATGGAAAGCGCGTTTGCAGATGCAGATTTCGGTTCTGTAGCATCCGAAATACCAGAAGAGTTCGCACAAGCTATCGATGAAAACATTGATGTAGTAGTAACGGCAGCATCCGAGATACCAAACGAGGCTGCACAAGCTATTGAGGAAAACATTGATGTAGTGACGACTGCAGCGTCCGAAATACCGAATGAAGCTGCACAGGCTATTGAAACCAACATAGATGTAGTAGCGACTGCGGCGACTGAAATACCAAATGAGGCTGCGCGAGCTATCGATACCAACATAGATGTAGTGGTGACTGCGGCGACTGAAATACCAAATTCATCAGCAGAAGCTATCAGTGCCGGAGTAGGTGCAGTGACAACTGCAGCAACTGAAATACCGAATGCAGCCGCACAAGCTATTAGTGCAGGAATAGGTGCAGTAACAACCGCAGCGTCCGAAATACCGAACGCAGCTGCACAAGCTATCAGTGCCGGCTCAGGTGCAGTGGTAGCCGCATCACAGCAAATGATGAGCGAAGCCCTTGCAGCAATGAAGGCAGCTGCGGAAATCAGTTCACCATCCAGGGCAACATTTAGAATTTTTGGTTATGTCATGGATGGTGGGATTGATGGCATGTACTCCAAGTACGACACCATGATGAAGGCTGGCGAAGACATCATGGACGGCTTGGCTGATACTATGTATGCGAAGGCTGGAACAGTCGAGAGGGTTTGCAAGCGAATTTCCACAATTATGGCGAAGGGTCTCTATGTGAAACCGCAAGGCTTTGATTCCTCTGGATACGAAATGACTGACGGGGCTTCCAATGTCGTTATGTTTCCATCAAGGTCAAACCCCTTTTCAGCACAGGCCAGTTTTAATCGTTACAATTATTTAGCAGATGACGGCGCGGGCTATACGCCAAATCCTGTAAATATAATGAGGCAGATGGGTGATTCGGCCTACCAACCAAGCGGTGATATGTCTGTTAACTACAGCCCTGTATACAATATTGAGGGTAGTAGTTTTAACTTGGAGGATTTGAAGGCCATGCTAAACCAGCGTGACAGCGAAGGTGAAGCTAAGTTGAGGCGGCTTATTCTCCAAGTCATGGACGATAGAGAGTATAGGAAGGTGAGGATGTCAAATGCGTGAGCATACAACCACTCAAGGGGACATGTGGGATAGCATTGCTCGGCATTTTTACGGCATCCGAGGCGAAACTTTAATGCACATCCTCATTGATGCAAACCCACAATACCGTGATGTTGCAGTTTTTCCTGCTAATTGCGAGTTGGTAATCCCAGACGTTTCTAGGGAGATCAGGGTTACTTGGCCACCCTGGAGAGCTGGATAAAATTCTTGCTACAAAACCTTTTGGCAAGTAATATCCTGTTTGATATACAAGTTAAGCAAGTAGACCGCCACATGGCGATTTTTCTGCTACTAGGTGGTGATGCCTTATAGCGAAGGCAAGAAGAGCAGAATCCAACATCCGTTACAGGGGACAGGATATTTCCCGTCATGTAACGGATTTTTCATATACCGACAACTATGATCAGACAGACGATTTGCGTGTTGCCCTGTCTGACCGTGACAAACGCTGGATTAGTGATTTTTTCCCTGATACCGGAGATGCCCTGCAAGTGTCTATAAACGTCTTTGACTGGAATAGCAACGGTGATAACCGCACGATCAACTTAGGCTCTTTTGAGATTGATGATGTAAATTGGGATGGCAAAGTTTCTATAAGTGCCACCGCTGTACCAATAACCGGCAGTGGACGCAGCGAAAAGAAACACCATTCATGGAAGCAGGCATCATTGTCTGCAATTGCCGAGGATATTTCTGGGAATGTTGGGGTAGCATTACTCTACGACACCAATATAGATCCGTTCTATGATGTGGCAGACCAGATTGACAAATCCGATCTTGAATATCTGGAGGAACTCAGCAAGTCCGATGGGCTTTGCATAAAAGTCACAGACGGTCAGTTGATTGTTTTTGAAGAAAGCAAGTATGAATCTGAACCAGTAGTTGCACGGATAATTCGTGGGAGCAGCAATATCATTGGGGAGCCAAGTTTCAAACGCAAAGCAAAGGACGTATACAAAGCCTGTGAAGTATCCTACTATGACACTAAGACAGACAAACTGTACACGGGCTACTTTGAAGCCCCGAATGTGGGTGATGTCGGACATACCCTTGTACTTCGTGAGCAGTTTAACGGCGAGAGTGACGATATGAACCTCGACCGCAAAGCCCGCGCACGTTGCCGGGAAAAAAACCGCAACGAATGGACATGCGATGCCACAATGAAAGGTGACATCATTTACTTTTCAGGAACTAATGTGGAATTCGAGGGCTGGTATCGCTTTGATGGCGTGTACCACATAACTAACTGCACCCACAACATAGGAAGCGGCGGTTATACTACGTCATTGCGCACTCGACGTTGCTTGGAGGGGTATTGATGCGCGACAAACACAGCGACATGCTCCGTGTTGGCAAAGTTTCGTCTATAGATTATGAACATTGTACGGTGCAGGTGGTTTTCGAGGATAGACACGACATTGTATCTGGCGACCTCCACATTGTTGTGCCGTTTACCTTGAAAGACCACGCCTACTATATGCCCGACATTGATGAGCGCGTAGTCTGCTTATTCGACCCATCAGCACCAACCGAGGGATATATAATGGGCTCTTGTTACGCTGACACCAGAATGCCGCCTATCCAGAATGAGGATAAGCGGTATCTTAAGTTTAAGGATGAAACTCTTATTGAGTACGACCGGGATAATCATAAAATAACAATTCATATCCCGACGGAAGGCGATGTTTCCATTGAGATCGTGACCGCAAGCGACATCAACATTACAACTGACAAAGATATAAATGTCCTTGCTGAAGGCGACATTGATGTAAAGGCCGAAGGAAAAATGAGCATTCACAGTGTTGACGCTATGACCATAAGTAGCGACAAGTCCATAAGTATCGATGCTCCTGAGGTGGATATTAGCGACTAGTGCAGGGGCAACGAGGAAAGCCCTCCACATTCAGAAGCAGTTAGGAGGTGACCGCCTATGCTTGGCGCAATAGGCTCAAAAGACCTTAGTGATGTAATTCTCTTTGAGGTTTCTTCTGAGAGGGTTTTGACATTTAGGAATATGGTGCGGAGCAACAGTGTCCGTTTCACAACAAACGACACCCTGTTAAAAAAGCCTATCAGCCAATATGTAGGCCCCAGCCTCGATAAAATCAGATTGACGATTATCCTTGATGCACAGTGGGGTGTGGATCCTCAGATAGAATACAACAAGCTAATTCATATACAGCGTGATGGTGATTTGGTTTCCATAATAGTAGGCAAGACGGCATTCGGCACATATCGGTGGAGGATAGCTGATTTGAGTATACCAAAAGAACAAATCGACAACACGGGCTTTATACGGAGGTCTGAGGTGGCGGTTAGTTTTGAAGAGTATGTATAAGGAGTAGGTATGAACAATCAGATCTTCCACACGCTTATGGGAATTGACCTGCGCAATATAAACATGTTCCCCAATTCTGTACATGAAGAAATCTTGCAAAATGTGATGATGCTTCTACGCACCATACGAGGAACAGTCCCCCTTGACCGTGACCTTGGGTTAACAAACACCTTTATTGATGACCCTTCCCCTAGAGGAATGATGCGGTTTGCCATATTTGTTTTAGAAACCATCCAAGAGTATGAGCCAAGGGTAGAGGTAACGGAAGTTGACTTTGCGCCGCGTCCGGATGACGCGATGGATGGGCGATTACATCCAAGAGTGGTGGTGAGAATTTTTGATGAGTACATTACTTGAAAACATGCCCGACATAAATTTTGCCCAAAAAGACACTGAGCAGATAGCAGCAGAGGTTATTGCACGGTTCGAAAAAGAAGCAGGCAGAACCCTATTCCCCGGCGACCCATGGAGGCAAGCCCTGCTGACCATTGTCTACTTTCTCTCGATGCAGAGAAGCAAAATAGACTTCACAGGAAAGCAGAACCTCCTTGCGTTTTCCGACAATGACTTCATTGAACATATTGGGGCTTTGGTGCTAGGTGATAATCCCCGCCTCCAGCCCAGACCCGCCATAACCACGTTGGAATTTACCTTAAGTCAAGCAAAACCGAGCAATACAATTATTCCAGCAGGCACAAGGGCAACTGCAGGCAGTAACTTGTTTTTTGCCACAACAGAGGATGTGGAAATTCCTGCAGGCGAGTTAAGAGTCCAAGCCCCTGCTGAGTGCAACCAAGTGGGCGAAATCGGCAACGGATGGCTCCCCGGACAGATAAACCGCATTGTGGATTCTTTCCCTTTTAACTATTCAGTACAAAATGTGACCATATCCCAAGGTGGTGCAAATAAAGAGGAGTTGGAACCTTTCAGGGAAAGGATAAGAATGGCACCTGAGAGCTACTCAACAGCTGGGCCATATGGAGCATATGAATTTTG
>WQUY01000061.1 GCA_009781855.1 Oscillospiraceae bacterium
TGGCGACTCGGTCACTTCCTTGCTGTAAGGAGGTGATGCAATGGTCACTTACGAAGCGCTTTTTGCACTCATGTTGGTAATCGTTGCAATTATCACGCTCTGTCACGTTATATTTAAAGACAGAGATAAATAATTCGAGGCGCCTTAGATAAGGCGCCTCACTCAAGCAAAGGACTGAGTCGCCCAACAAAAAGCGACAGTTCCTTTTTATGTATCCACTCTACCACACCCGGAGATTTTCGTCAATGGAATTTTGACACATACACTATACAGTTACTACTTAATATGTTATCATGGAGTTGGGAAGATTTGTAAATTCGAAATATTCGGATTACATCGAAGATTAAGCTGGAGAGTGTTAATATACATGAGTGATAAAAATCGCGCCGCCGGCGCTGCGTTGTACGGTAATGACAGTATCAGTTCGCTCAAGGGCGCCGATCGAGTCAGAAAGCGCCCGGGCGTTATCTTCGGTTCGGATGGAATCGAAGGCTGTCAACATGCGGTTTTTGAAATCCTGTCAAACTCAATTGATGAAGCCCGAGAAGGTCACGGCAAAATCATCAATGTCACAAGATATGAAGGCAATATATTTGAGGTAGAGGATTTTGGCCGAGGCTGTCCGGTTGACTGGAATGAGGCCGAGGGACGGTTTAACTGGGAGCTTGTTTTCTGTGAGCTTTATGCGGGTGGAAAATACCGTAATGATACAGGTGAAAACTATGAATTCTCACTGGGTCTCAACGGTCTGGGCTCCTGTGCAACACAATATGCCTCTGAGTATATGGACGTAACCATTTACAGAGATGGCAGGAAATATTCATTACGCTTTGAAAAGGGCGAAATTGTAGGGGAACTTACTTTCGAAGAGTTTTCCGGAAAACGCACCGGCACGATCATCAGATGGAAGCCGGACATTGACGTTTTTACCGAAATAGACGTTCCTGCTGAGTTTTTTGTTGACACCCTCAAGCGACAGGCTGTGGTCAATGCAGGCATCACATTCAAGTTCAAAAATCAAGAAGGCTCAAAGTTTGAAACCACGGATTTTCTTTATGAAAATGGAATCCTTGATTATGTCAAAGAACTCGGCGGGGAAGAACCGCTTTCGCAGCCTGTATTTATCGAGACGCAACGGCGCGGGCGAGATCGAGAGGATATGCCCGACTATAAAGTCAAGCTGTCTGCTGCATTTTGTTTTTCAAACCGCACGAATATTATTGAATATTATCACAATTCATCTTGGCTCGAACACGGTGGCGCTCCGGAGAAAGCGACGCGCAGCGCATTTGTTGCGGAGATTGACGCTTATTTGCGGAAAAACAACAAATATCAGAAAAATGAGAGCAAAGTAACCTTTTCGGATGTGCAGGATTGCCTTATTTTAATCACAAACTGCTTTTCAACACAGACATCTTTTGAAAACCAGACCAAAAAAGCGATAACCAACAAGTTCGTTCAGGAAGCGATGAACGAGTTTTTGCGAAGTCAGTTGGAAGTTTATTTTATTGAAAACAAGTCTGAGGCGGATAAAATAGCCGATCAGGTGCTGATAAACAAGCGCAGCAGAGAAACGGCAGAAAAAACCAGGCTGAACATAAAAAAGAAGCTTTCCGGAAGTGTTGACATTACCAGTAGAATCCAGAAGTTTGTCGATTGCAGGACAAAGGATGTTGACCGACGCGAAATATATATCGTTGAAGGAGACAGTGCCCTTGGTGCCTGTAAGCTGAGCCGCGATGCCGAATTTCAAGGGATTATCCCGGTGCGGGGCAAAATTCTCAATTGCCTGAAAGCCGATTACGGCAAGATTTTTGCAAATGAAATAATCACAGATATCATCAAGGTGCTAGGGTGTGGCGTTGAGATTCAAAACAAGCATTCCAAGGATTTGAGTGCGTTTGACTTGAATGCCCTGCGCTGGAATAAAGTCATAATCTGCACAGACGCTGATGTTGACGGCTTTCAGATTCGCACACTCATACTCACGATGCTGTACAGACTGGTGCCTACGCTGATAGAAGAGGGGTTTGTATATATAGCCGAATCCCCACTGTTTGAAATAGAATGCAAAGGCAAGACCTATTTTGCATACTCCGACCGCGAAAAATCGGAGATAGTTACAAAGTTTGACGGTGCAAAGCACACCATAAATCGCTCAAAAGGCTTGGGGGAAAACGATCCGGAAATGATGTGGCTGACAACAATGAATCCGGAAACGAGACGGCTTGTCAAGGTGATGCCGTCGGAAGCAGCCGCAACTGCAGATACGTTCGAGCTGCTTTTGGGCAACAACCTTGCAGGCAGGAAAGAGTTTATTTCTGATAATGGGCACAAATATCTCGATTTTGCTGATGTTTCATAAATAAAAAAGTTTCAGGGATAAAAGGGGAGTAAGAATGAAAAGAGCATTAGGAACAACACTTGCAGCACTTCTGGTAGTGACACTACTATTTCCACTCACAGTTTTTGCCGAAGAATTTTCTTTGGAAGCCTTGCCTCCACACCTGAGCTTGGAGCAAGAAGATTCACCCAATGCGGTTGAAGATTTCGCACATATGTGGGGTTTTGAGACCACTGACGAACTTATGGAATGGCTTGCAGAAAGCCCTTGGGGCAGGTCAACCCGAAATATGTCTTTTTGGGAGGCTTTGGGTGCAGCGTCCTCTGCAGATGAGTTTATGCTATTTTATGGGCTGAGCGAGGATGATTATGCGATTCTTGCAAACGCATGGAGAAATGTCTTAGATAACCAAATGCAATATAGATTGCGACTGCTGGAAGCACGTGGATACACCTCAGGCATAATCAACGTGATGTACAATGGTTCTTTTATCAGCTTCCCAAATGCAGCGCCGACGTTTTCAGGCGGTACAATTGTTGTTCCGGCAGCGCCATTTTTCGGAGCTCTGGGTGGTCGCGTGAATTTTGATAGTCAAGCACAGCTGTTTACAGCTACGCTTGATGGTAAAACTGTTAGCTTTGCAGTAGCAGAGGGAACAATGCGACTCACAGCAAACGGCGAAACAAGAAACTGGACACTGGATTCGTCTCCATATGTACGTGATGGGGTGACTTTTATTCCTATCCGAGAAGTTGCAGAGTTTTTGGGTCTGAATGTTTTCTGGGATAGTACACATAATATTGTTGTTGTCATCGACAGGGAAAAGCTGATTGCGGAAATAAACAGAGATTTTACGATTGCAAACAGGCTAATAAACATGCCGATAAACTTAATCCCCACAGGTGGTATACTGAGCACCGTAAGTGAAATGAACTTTGAACTGACCATATTCGATTCCTTTGAAGGAGACCCAACCGCAGGCTTGCGTCTAAGTTTTGCATCGCTCACAGATGGACGCAGTTTTAGTATGAGTGGGACTGTAGTATCATCAGAGGTTATGAATCTTATGCGTACTCAGATACCTGACGCTGATTTGGATGAACTGGCACATGAACTGCCGATGCTGATACAAATCATAAGCGCAATGGAAGCTGACGACACAGAGATAGAAATAATTTTCAATTATGATTCGGGTATGATATACTTTAGAGTGCCGTTGCTGAGCAAAATTTTCCCTCTCATTCCGGCAGATACGTGGCTTTCATTTGATTTGACGAGTGATGTGGCAAGACATATGGGCCTAAGTGACATAACCGAAGACATATTCGAAGCCGAGTTTAGCGCCAGCGATTTTTTGGGTGGGTCAAGTGTTGGAGAGATAGTTGCCCCAACATTTAGGCAACTGTGGCGTACAAGTTATGTGGATTTCTACGATGAAGTCTTGGCTTCATCTGCGTTTTATCGTGAAATTTTTGGCGATGATAATTTTACTCAAAATAGGGGCGAGTTTACACTTGAGTTGACACCTGAAGATTTCAATAATGCGGCAAGAAATTACAGCTCAACGTCGGATCCCAACGAGTTTGGTATAAGCATTACTATTGACGCAAGTGCAGAGACCATCAATGCAATTTCAGGAGCGTTTCACTACCGTGAGCGTCAGTTTTGGCGGGATACACGATATGCAGTTGAGCTTGACATTGACACGTATAACATTGATATGAGTTTTTACATGCACGAGAGAAATGAAATGCGAATGCACTTTGAAATCAACAGTGAAACACAGCACGTCGCAACAGCAGTTCCCACTGCACCGCCGGATGGAGCCAGGGTCATATCGATTGAGGAGCTACTTGGAATAGTGGGCGAGTTGCCGTTTATAATGCCGCTGGCATCTGCGCTTTCAGCGGCAATTCGATAATTCTGATTTATTAATTTTAACAAGGTGGCAACATGCCTAAGAAGAAAACAACTGAAGATAACAAAAAAATAAACAACCCCAACGTGATTGGCCTTAGGGCAGATGTCTTGGAGCAACAAATAACAGATACGCTTGAAGTAAATTATATGCCATATGCTATGAGCGTTATCGTATCGCGTGCCATTCCAGAAATAGATGGATTTAAGCCTTCACACAGAAAACTTCTGTATACGATGTATAAAATGGGGCTTTTGACCGGCACTAGGACAAAATCGGCAAATATAGTCGGTCAGACGATGCGACTCAACCCGCATGGCGATGCCGCAATCTACGACACACTGGTCAGGCTTTCAAAAGGTTATGGAGCGCTGCTCACGCCATTTATCGACTCAAAAGGAAATTTCGGCAAGGTGTTTTCGCGAGATATGGCCTGTGCCGCATCACGTTACACAGAGGCAAAGCTTGACTCGATTTGCTCCGTAATCTTTGGGGATATAGACCGTGACACTGTTGATTTTGTCGATAACTACGACAGCACGATGAAAGAACCGTCGCTTTTGCCCACAATGTTTCCGAATGTGCTGGTCAGTGCAAACACAGGCATTGCGGTTGGTATGGCGAGCAACATTTGCGGATTTAATCTGGAAGAGGTTTGCCAAACTACCATTGAGTATATAAACGACCCTGATTGCGATATTTCTCAAACCCTCAAAGCGCCGGATTTCCCTACAGGCGGTGAACTGATTTTCAACGCCACGGAGCTTGGGACGATTTATGAAACAGGGAGGGGTAGCGTTAAGGTCAGAGCCTGCTGGTCATATGTGAAAGAAGGAAATCTCATTGAGATTACTGAAATTCCGTACTCAACAACTGCCGAAGCGATTATTGACAAAGTTGCGGAGTTAATCAAAGTTGGTAAACTAAAAGACGTTTCGGATATGCGTGATGAGACCGACCTTTCAGGACTTAAGCTTACAATCGATCTTAAACGTGGCGTTGACCCGGATAAGCTCATGGCAAAACTTTTTAAGCAGACCCCACTTATGGATAGCTTTTCGTGCAACTTCAATATCCTCATTGCTGGTATTCCAAGGGTAATGGGTGTCCGTGAAATCCTAAACGAATGGACAGCATGGCGTGTTGAATGTGTGCGGCGGCGCGTCTATTGTGAGCTGAACAAAAAGAAAGAAAAGTTGCACCTGCTCATAGGGTTGCAGAAAATCCTTCTGGATATAGACAAGGCCATTTCGATAATACGGGCGACCGAAGAAGAAACTGAAGTTGTGCCGAACCTTATGATTGGGTTTGGGATTGATGAATTGCAAGCTGAATATGTTGCGGAAATCCGGCTTCGCAATATAAATCGTGAGTATATTCTCAAACGCACACAAGAAACAGGCGCATTGCGTGAGGAAATTGAGGATTTAGAAGATACGCTGAAATCTGCAAAGAGAATAAATTCTATCATAATCAAAGAGCTCAAAGATGTTATCAAAAAATTTGGCATAGAACGGCGTACCAAAATCATATATGAAGACGAGATTGAGTCTTTTGATGAAGAAGAGCATATAGAGGATTACGCAGTCAACATATTTATGTCGCGTGAGGGTTATTTCAAAAAAATCACACCGCTGTCACTCAGGATGGGCGGCGAGCAGAAGTACAAAGACACGGATGGACCGTTTTTGAGTTTTGAATCATCAAACAAAAATGAGCTGCTTATTTTTACTGACCGCCAGCAGGTTTATAAGGCAAGAATGCGGGACTTTGAAGATACAAAGGCGTCGAACTTAGGTACATATCTTCCCACGGCACTCGAAATGGATGAAGATGAAAATGTAATTTACATGCTCGACCCGGGCGATTATTCCAGTCATATCATATTCTTTTTTGAAAATGGAAAGGCTGCGAGGATAGAGCTTTCAACATATGCCACTAAACTAAACCGGAAGAAGCTGACCGGTGCATATTCTGATAAAAGTCCCATCAGCGCCATTGTACCAATCAATGAGGATTTGGAACTTGCAGTGTTTTCAAGTGATGGACGCACACTTATTTTCAACACATCCCTGATGGCACCGAAAACAACAAGGTCAACCATTGGTGTGCAGGTCATGTCGCTGAAAAAGGGCAGAACGCTGGAAAATGCATTGCCGCTTGAGGCGACCGCCATAACAGATGCGACCCGATACAAAATCCGTGCGATTCCCGCTGCCGGAGCGATACTAAAACCGGAGGACAAAGGGGAAACGCAATTGGAGATAGAAATATAGCATTTAAAAGCGCAAAGTTTGAAATGCAGAGTATAGGAGAAATGCGATTGAGACGATCTATCATATATCTGATAATGCTTATCTTAATCGTGGCATTTGCAGCGACAGGTTGTGCAGCAATTCTTGAAGATGAGCGGCTGACTGAAAGCCCGCATGTGGCAAATCCGGTTGTTCGTCCGCCTGATGAGCAAATAGAGGTGTCGAATTTCTACGAACTTAAAGACGCAATTGTCGAGATGATTAAAGCTCATGAAACAAGTGGGAGACTGGTTGCGATTATCTATGACAATGAAGATGTTCAAGCAGACCTAGACTTGGCGATTCATCAAATAATAACAACACACCCTCTTGGCGTGTATGCAGTGAGCGATATTGCTGGTCATGCCACAAAAATAGTTACATTTACTGAGATAACTGTTACCATAGAATATATGCGCACTTTGCAGCAGTTGGATTCAATTATAAATGTTACTGCGGCATCGGAGCTAAAAGATGAGCTGCTTGAAATAATGAGCGAATATCGTGATGAAGCGGTTTTTCGCACTTCCTTACAAATGACTGTAGAAGATCTGGTTGGATACATTGTCGAGATTTATTATCAAAATCCGAGGAAGATTGCGATGAGACCGGTTGTTGGAGTCGAAGTTTTTCCGGAAACTGGCGATGACAGAATTTTTGAAGTGCGCTTCGCGTTTGGATTTCCACCTACAATATTGCAGTCGCTAATCGACAGTGTATCATCATCTGTTCAGATAAACATAGAGGAAGCTGTTGGTGAAACGGATGCAGAGCTGCTGTTGTCATTGGCTAACAATCTCATTGCGGTTGCTGATTTCGATGAAGTGAGCGCCAGAACTCTGTCAGAGCATGGAACACAGAATAATGTCGCAACTGCATTTGGGGCGCTGATCAACAGGCGTGCGGTTGGTGAAGGGTTTGCCATGGCGTTTAAAGCGTTAAGTGACGAGCTGGGGATAGAGTCCCGAGTGATTCTTGGATTTCTTGATGGCAGATACCATGCATGGAACCTACTTTTGATTGAAGGTCACTATTACCATATAGATGTTGCGATGGGCGTTGTAATAGGGATTGAAAATACATTCATGAAAACAGATATGAGCTTCATAGATATGCAATATGTTTGGGATTTTGACAATACCCCACGTGCGATTGGGCCTCTGACATATCAGGATGTTGCCGGGATACAGGAAGCTGAGCATGAATATGACTATCCCGATTATTCTGATGAGCCAAATGAACCAACTGGACAGAATAGACCGAATCGTTCGGGGACAGCCCCTCAAAGACCGGAGGTCAATCAGCCGCAAGAATCTGACGATGCTGAAAACGAACCTGAGGAACCTGATGCTCCGGAAGAACCAGAAGAGCCAGAGGAGCCGGAGGAGCCTGATGACCCTGAGGAACCTGACGATCCTGAGGAGCCAAGTGAACCGGAAGAGCCTGACGAGCCGGGAGACCCAGAAGACCCCGAAGCGCAGGATGAGCCTGAATTGTAAAAGGAGGAAAAATGAATGAGCGGGAATAACGGTGAAGTAAACTTTTTTAGAAAGAGATTTTTTGGCGGTTTTAATCGTGAGGATGTAGTAAAATACGTATCCAAGTTGGCGCAGGAACGCAATGAACAAAAAAGTGCAAAGGAAGCCGCCCAGATGCAAGTCGAGACGATGGCCAGTGAACTAGAATCCCTTTTGCAGGAACGCAATGAACACAAAAACGTAACAGAAGCCGCACAGGTGCAAGCCGAGACTATGGCCGGTGAACTCGAATCTCTTTTGCAGGAATTAGAGCAATCCAAACAACTGCTTTGGGAGGCGCAGGAAGCCAAAGAGAAAACCGAGCAAGAGATGGAGGAAATGCGCGA
This sequence comes from Oscillospiraceae bacterium, assembly GCA_009781855.1. Taxonomy (GTDB): domain Bacteria; phylum Bacillota; class Clostridia; order Oscillospirales; family Oscillospiraceae; genus WRMH01. The sequence goes on from WQUY01000061.1 coordinate 8,421, forward strand.
GGCTAAAGAGCGAGCTGAGCAGGAGATTGAAGAGGTGCGCAGAGCTAATGAAACGGCTCAGAAGCACTTGGAGGATCTTCAATCGGCACTGGAAAACATACGTTCGGCATTTAAGCCGCAATGATTCCTATGCAACTGCAAATGTTTGCATTAGAAATATAGAACATAAGAAGAGGAGATGACAGTTATGAAATTCACATTTACTGAGAAAAAAGTCGAAATCCAGGATGAACTGCGCGATTACGCCGAGAAGAAGATAGGAAAGCTAGACCGTTTCTTCAAAACTGAATCAGAGGCATTTGTCACATTCGCTACTGAGCGCGGCAGATACATCGCAGAAGTAACAATCAAGAATAACGGTATGTTCCATCGCGTAACTGAAACGACCAGCGATATGCAGGCATCTATTGATTCAGCTGTTGCAGCGATCGAGAGACAAATCCGTAAGCATAAGACAAAACTGGAGAAAAGGCTGCGTGACGGTGCGCTTGATCGTGAATCTGCTCCATCAGTTAAGCATGAAATGCATGAAGAGGATGGCGAAAAAGAGTTTAGAATCGTTCGATCCAAAAAGTTCCCGCTAAAGCCGATGACTCCGGAAGAGGCGGTTTTGCAAATGAATCTGATAGACCATGAGTTTTTTGTGTTCAAAAACCAAAATAATGACGATGCGTTTTCAGTCGTGTATAAACGCAAAAAAGGCGACTACGGATTGATAGAAGCGACTTAATCTGCATCACAAACCAGCGCAGACAGGCATGTTTATATAAATAAATTAAGGAGCCGAAAGGCTCCTTAATTGCGCGAGTACATTCAAAATAACTACCTTTTGTCGCCTGGCCTCATTGCAATCCGATGAAATACCAATGGGATATGTCTCGCCAGAGGGAAAATCCAACGCAAATTTTATGCAGTTGCAGTTGTTTTAAGAATGTTGTATTAGATGTTTGATCCGATTGAACGAATTTCGTTAAGTAAATCTTTGAGATTAAGGCCATGGTCTTTTGGGCCGGACTTTTCAGATTCAACTTCATCCCTGGTCGGCGCTGTAGTTTGCGGTGCGACTATAGGTGTTGCTTGCGAAAGAGCTGGCTCAGAAGCTGCCGTAACCGGTGTTGGCTCATGTGTTGCAACAGCCACAACGGCAGGCGGTTTTGTGGGTGCAGATACAGGTGCGGCAGTTGTTTCTGTGTGCGCTTCTACGGATGATGCTACAGGTGCGAAATTTTGGCTTGCATCATCGGTCGCAGCGCTTTGGGAAGTTGGGGCATCCTTAGACGCTGTGTCTATAGGCAAGCTGGCCGCAACAGCAGTAGTTTGTTTGGCGTTTTCGGAAGTATCGCGGATAACTTCCGGACGCTCTGTCTTAGGTGTGACTGCTTTACTTGTTTCACGCTGCGGTTTTGCTTTTTTAGCTTTTTTTGTATTATCCGGGGTCTCCCCACCGGGCAGCATATCTGGATTTACCATAACAACGCCATCAGGTCTGTTGATAAACAGTAGCTTATCGCCTTCGTTTATATTAAGTCTTTTCCGGATAGAAATCGGAATTGTGATTTGACCTTTACTGGTTACCTTTGCCATTTCCATAAGTTCATCTCCAAACATTTCCTTATTTAGCTTAAATTAAACGCATTTCTTACATGTAGTGTAATTGACGAGAAGACATTTGTCAATCTTGAAAACAGTAAGGATTTATTTACCTTAGTACTCCATTCTCAAAATAAGCTTACAAATCTTGCGGCATCTTTGTTCCGTCTGACTTCGTTAAAAAACATTGAAAGACCAGTGGTATTCCCGCAGTTTTTTGCCTTGCCAGACGAAAAAACCTACCACAATCTTTGCAAACTTATCTCAAGAATGAAGTACTAGTCATAAATTCTTAAGAAATATATTTGCTTCCTTGTAAGAACTATATCATATCCTTTTATTGCACAGTGCAGAAAATAAAAGGATGTGATTAAAATAAATGATAACACAGAAATAAGTATGATATACTCTTAATATCGTTTAATAGCATTGCAATTAGCGAAAAGGAGTATGAGCATGGACATTTTGATTTGTGATGATGATAAGGAAATCGCAGCAGCGATCGCTATATATCTTGAGCATGAGGGTTATAAGACACACTTGGCCTATGACGGAACCCAAGCATTGACAGCGATTGAAAAGGTCGATATAAAGCTCATCATCATGGATGTTATGATGCCAAAACTCGATGGCCTGAGGGCGACTATGGAAATCCGCAAAAGCCGCAACATTCCAATAATAATGCTCTCGGCAAAAAGTGAAGACACGGACAAGATAATGGGATTGACGGTTGGCGCGGATGACTATATAACCAAGCCATTTAATCCTCTGGAGCTTATGGCAAGAGTGAAGAGCCAATTAAGGAGATTTACAGTTCTTGGAAGTCTGCCGCCTCCCGAAGCAGGGGTGTTTACGGTTGGTGGGCTGACTATTGACGACAATAACAAAACCGTTGCTGTTGATGGTGAAGATGTCAGGCTTACGCCCATAGAGTATAAAATAGCATTGCTTTTTATACGCTTCCCGGGCAGAGTGTTCTCAATTGATGAGATTTATGAGCGTGTGTGGGGCGAAGATGCCTTCTGCGCCGACAATACAGTTGCCGTACACATACGGCGCATTAGGGAAAAAATAGAAATTGACCCTAAGAATCCAAAATATATAAAGGTGGTATGGGGCATTGGATACAAAATGGAAAAAATGGACAGCGCATAAGGCTGTAAAAATAGTAAGTTTTATATTGGTAATTGTTTTAACCGCTGTGATGCTCAGTGGCTTGCTGTCCATTTTGATAAATCTCGAACGAACCAATGTTTTGCCGGGAATCGTTTTGGTCGATATAACTGACCGAGATGGTATGGTGAATTTTGGACTATCTGAAGGAATGATAAACTTTCAGTACGATATGATATCAAATGTGCGCAACACATACATACGCAACATGGTCATTATGGTTGCAGCATTTATATTGATTATAGCTTTGGTAATCATACAGCTAAATGGAGCCGGACGCATATATGGTGCCGAAGCGGAAGCGACTTTCGGAAACAAGAATGTTTACTTTCTGCCTATTGACAAACCATATCTGGATATCAGCTTGGCTGTTGTTGCAGCCTGTACTATATTTTGTGTATATCTGTATGCGACTTTTGCAAATAGTATCTGGGGTTTGGGTAATCTTATCGCATTATATTTACTTGGTGTGGCGGCATCAATTGTTGCTGTGACCCCAATAGGGATTTGGCTACTTGGGTTTGCTAAAAGGGTGAAAGCTGGTAAGGTGTGGAAGCACACACTCATCTATGCATTACCTGCTTGGATTTGTAAAATGAGCATCAAATTTTTCAAATATATTTGGGCAGGGGCGCGGATAATGACAAAGGCTGTAATTATTGCATTGGCTTCGCTCTTTACGCTTCTTTTTGTTGGCATCATTGGGGCTGTTTCCAGAAATGGTACGGCAGGGCCTTTAATCCTTACCGCTGTGTTGCTTGCTGTATTTATTGCAGTTTTACTGCTCCGCTACGCCAAGCGTATCAATACATTGGAGCTTGGCGTAATGTCAGTGAGTCGTGGGGCGCTGGCCGAACCCATTGATGTTGGCGGTGGAGAACTGGGAAACATTGCAGACTCTATAAATAACATCTCTGAGGGTATAAACAATGCTGTCGAGCAGCGGCTTAAGAGCGAAAGGCTGAAAACGGAGCTGATTACAAATGTATCGCATGATATAAGGACTCCGCTTACGTCAATTATTACTTATACAGATTTGCTTAAGCATGAGGGGCTTGACTGCGAAAAAGCGCCGGAGTATCTTGATATCATTGTACAAAAATCACAGAGACTTAAACTCCTGACCGAGGAGCTGTTTGAGGCAGCAAAGGCGGCATCTGGCAACATTGATGTGCATATCAATGAGCTTGATATTGTTTCGCTGATCAATCAAGTGCTGGGTGAGCTGGATGGTACAATAAAAACATCGGGACTTGAACTTCGTGTAAACATGCCTGAGTATCTGCTGGTCAGAGCTGATGGAAAGCTTATGTGGCGTGTGCTTGAAAATCTATTTTCGAATGTTTTCAGATATGCATTAAAAGAGTCAAGAGTTTACTTGGATGTAACTGCCGAGGCAAGCAACGTCACTATTGGAGATTCTGAGCAGCGGTTTTCTCCAGACTCCGCATTTGTTCGGGTAGACATCAAGAATATCTCAGCGGTTGCGTTGAATGTCGATCCATCTGAGCTGACAGAGCGGTTTAAACGTGGAGATGACTCCAGATCGGATGGTGGCAGCGGGCTTGGGTTGTCGATTGTGCAGAGCGTTGTCACGGCTCAGGGCGGGAGATTTGAGATAACTATTGACGGCGATTTGTTTAAAGCTACTGTGCATTTGCCGATGGGCTTTGGAGGTTGAGCATCAACCTCCAAACAAATCGCTATGCGAGTCACCGGGTATTCACCTACGGTCGCTAATTTTCTTAGTTATGCATCGCATGGTCACATGCCCGGTGACTTGCAACCGAGCATATACCCACAAAAACTTTCGCTTGACAGACACAGGGAAATATGGAATACTAGCGTAGCGTATTCTAAAAATAAATAATAAAAAGCACTGAGTTATGGAAGCCGGTGAAA
>WQUY01000062.1 GCA_009781855.1 Oscillospiraceae bacterium
GCTGTTGTCACGTTCTTTCTGATGAATATCCCGACGGCAATATTGCTTTTGATTTATAAAGTGTCAAGAAGTAGCCGGAATCGCAAACGCGATCTGGAAAAAATGAGCATACAAGATTTATAGCAAGTAGAATTAAAAGACGGAAATATGAAACAAAATCATTTCATCTACGTCTAATCTTCATGGACAGAATTGAATTACGTATAGAGAGAATGAAAGGGAAATGTAATGAAGAAAAAATTGATTGTAATAATGACACTGGTTCTTGTGTCGCTTTTGGCCTTTGGCTCGATTGCAATGTCGGCGAGCGACGACAATGTATCGGAAGATGCAACCACGGTAATTGCACGGTTTGTGGTGACGGATACCACTTTGCCGGGCAATGATTTTGATATGCAAAGCGAAGACGGTGAAACCGTTATTCGGATCAGCGACGATACGCCGGTCTATTTCGAGGATTACGTGCCGATGGGCGATGAACCGGAAGATGGAGTAACGCGGATCGCGCGTGACGTCCTGTTCGGGCGGACGCTTGCAGAAGTATTGAATGGCAGAAATCTTGTCGTAACGTTTGATGGTACAGCGGTTACCAGCGTTACAATATTGTTTGAGGGGATTATGCCGCTGGGCGGGGAATCCATTGACGGAGAGCAGCTTCGGTAATAAATTTTCCTCCATTTTTGCAAAGGTACCTGTCGCATGTGACAGGTGCCTTTGTTACGTTTTGTAAAAAAATATACATTTTTTGCTTGCATTTGTGACACGAGTGAGTTATAATAAAAACATATTATGGTAATTAACTTGAATCAATAAAAAGAAAAGAAAAATCTGAACGGTAACAATCAAAAATAGTAAGAAATAAAACTTTCTAAAATTATGTCTTAGCATTTAGCCTGTCTTATGTAATCAGTCCTCCTTTCATAATTTCAATAGTGTAGCATTTCTCCTATTTTCCAAAATCAGCAAACACATGAGTCAATTTTTATAATGAAAAAATTTTTGGTTTTTTTCAAAAATGATACCAAGGTTTTTGAGACTTCTTCCCTAATATATTAGTGTAAGCAATTTTTAGGAAGACACGAAAGGGGGAGTTTGATGAGTGGCATAATGAGCGAAGGTGATGGCGGGCAATCGTTTTTATTGCCGAGGCGACTTAAGAAAACCAACATACCAAAAGCCTTTATCAAAAACGACGATGCCAGATGGGTACTATGCGATGTCATCAGTGATTTTCACCGTGAAGAAAAACAAGCGATTTATTATTGCGGTGTTTTGGATGTGAGCATTGAAGACGTTGCAGAGAGGATCCAATTATCCCCAAATCATGTTGCAAGTGCATTGGGTTTGTATTCAGAAAGATTAGAGTCCAAACTCTGTTTTTTCAGAAAAATTATGTCCTACGATGAGGACGACTTGCTTCCAATTGGAGAAATACTTTTCCCGGAATCTTCCGGTTAAAAAGGCATCACGTAAACCGGAAAAAATATCGCAGGAGCGAGGAGTGTATTAAAATTTTGATGGACAGCAATGACAAAGCGTTTCACAACTTAATCGAAAAGTTAAATCATGGCGACCAGTTGGCGTTTGACGAACTGTATAAAAGGTGCAGCGGACATGTTGCTTTTGTGTGTCAAAAATTTTGCGACAGCAAAGAAGACGTAGAAGAAGTTGTGCAAGACACTTTTGTGATTGCTTTCAAGAAAGTGGGCGAGTTAAGAGGCGATACGCTGATGGCATACCTGCGAAAAATCGCGATACACGAAAGCCTGCGCAAGCGAAACGCAAATCTCCGTGTACAACAGTATGTTGTGTCTGTGGATGATGAGCAAACAGAACGCCATCATGAACTTGATACAGACTTTTTACCGGAGGAGTATCTGCAAAACAAGGAAAATCGTATTGAACTTTTGCAAGTCATCAAATCACTTCCCAAAATGCAATGGAAAATGATCTATATGTACTACTATGCAAGTTTGAGTACGAATGAAATGGCAGTGTTGCTTGATTGTACGACACAACATGTATACAAAACATTGCATATCGCCAGAAAAACGATCAAGGGTAAACTGGAGGGCACGGGTAAGAAAAAGGCAGCCAAAGGCACGGCAAGTGCATCACTTGCGGCGCTGTTCTTTATGGAAGAGCAAGCTTTTGCCGCAAGCTATGTAAGCATCGCAGCGCCAAGCATTGCCGGTGCAGGTGTTGCAGGTAAGGCTGCCACTACAACGGCCACATCAATCAAAGGTTATGTCATTGCGGCATGTGCTTTAGCAGTCTGTGCGGCTACTGCAGCGGTATACGTGGTTTCACAACCGGCAGCAGAAGACTATGTCTACGTGCCAACATATGAAATTTATGTGCCTGCTGCGGAAGCACCTGCGACGGTTGAAGACATGGAAGACATTGTGCGGGAAGAAGCGCCACTAGAAACGCTGCCTGAACCGACAGAAGAAGTACAGCAGTCCGAACCCGTAGTAGAAGTATCAACAGAAGCATTGGGACAGGTTGAAGAACCGGGAGGAATACCCGAACCGGAGCCGCCGGAAGCGTTTGTCGATGAAAACGAGCTTGATGAGCCTGATGAACCTGAGCCGGCTCCTGAACCGATCGACAGGACGCCGGAAATCTTGGCGGCGCTTGCAGCAGCAGGTACGCCTGGAGATGTAGCGAGTATTGTCAGACGGTATGGTTTTCAACTGGAGACTTCTATGCGGCATGCCACAGGTAGGCTATATCGATTCTATACACTGAACGAGGGCGGCGGAGGCATTTTGATCGGCACAGTCGCTTATGAAGATGGCACAGGCTGGCGTATGAGGTTTCAGCATTTTGCAGGTGGTCAAATGCCTGTGGATACGCTTGACCGGTTTCGCTTTATGGAGCAGTAATGGCAATAACATAGGACAGTTACAGCATTGCGGGTTTTCCGCAAGCAAATAAAATATATAAAAATACTGAGATGGAGAGAGGATTGAAAATGTTTAACAAAGTGATGGGTTCCAAAAAGAACCTAAAAAGAGTACTGGCACTTTTGATGGTGCTTATGCTTACAACAAGCGTTATACCTGCTTTTGGTATAGAGGCTTTGGATGGTTTGTCGAATAACGACACCAATCTTTATATCACTGCATCAGAAGAATACGATGACAATGCGCTTGAGCATGAAGCGGGCTATGGTGCAGGATGGGAAGAAGATCGTGCGGAGGAGCCGGGCTATGGTTATAATAACGATTATAACGATGAAAACGGCGAGACGGCTTACGAGTACAAAGATGAAGAAGCGGATGAAGAGGAAGAGTTGCCGCTGTTTCAAGGCATCATGCCGCTTAACTTCGGGCTTTCCACTGTTACGCTGACCGGGTTTGGGGCAGATGCGCAGGTCGTTGATTTAACTGCGATGAACGCCACCTATGTTGGCAATATGGAGATATCCCGTACAACACCGCAGATTTTAGAAGTAACAGCGGAATTTACACCAAGCTCAACCAATCGCGCCATCGTCATAGAGCTTGACAATGGATTTGGTTTTGCGTCCGCACCGGGTATGGTCGGCAGCAGAGTACCGGGTCAAGGCGTTGGTTTTGACAACTGGACGTTTAACCCTGCGCTTTTGGGCGGTGACCATGCGACATTTATTACGGGGGCTGAGTTCCAGCGCCATGATTTAGGCGGTGGGCGCACGTATATCGAGCAGCGCGCAAGAGCAAATCACCCACGGGTTATCGCAGGCACTTTAGCACTGGATACCTTAATCAACACCTACCAACCCACAGGTGGTACATTTACTTACACAGTTGGGCCGGGCGCAACAAGCATTACCCTGAACATAGGGATCATGTTTGACGCTGCGTTTGCTTTGAGCATGTCAGGCAATGGCTATTTTGAAAATCCGATTACGGTAAGGGTGTTGGAGAACAATGCGGAACTTGATGTGCAAACGCTGGATCGATACGAATTGTTAGGATTGGCAGCATTCTTGCAGGCTCGTACAAATCCGGCTCATGGAGTAGAAGTGAGAGATGCGCTAAATCCCACATGGACATCCGATTTTGCAATGACAAAGCGCGGAGGGGGAACTTCCTCTCTTTCTCATGCAATGCAAGTTTTGCATGAAGAACTGAACTTTACCATACGAGTGCCAAGACAGCTTGTAGGTGTAGACCCGATTACAGATGAACCGTGGCTAACGGTAGAACGTGTAAGCGCTCGTATTACGGAAAACATGTTTCATTATGAAATCATAGATCCACCGAGCGGCAATTACTTTTTGGTAAACATAACGTTTATCCAAGCCAATCTTTTTGATTCGTTCCCGGGAACCCTGTTCACGATATCAGGCACGATTCCGACGAATCCAACACCAACCGTAGGTGAGAATGGTGTTTTAGCAACACAAATGTCCCCGGCGGGGGTTCAAGCGATACCGATGGGGTATACCACAACACGCCCGACAGCCAGTGAGGGAACAGCGTTCATTCCGGCTTCGTATGGCACCCATCGCGTCATAATCCCGCGCCCATTTGACTATGCACTGACGATTTTACCTACATTCAGACCTGAGATGCTCTCCGGAACGCCATCGATCACACCATTGGCACCCCTTGGTGGCTTCAGGTTAGACAATACGTTCACAATTCCATTGGAAGACCAAGCCGTATTTCTTTCTTTTCCGGAAGAAACATTAGAATATATCGGTGTTCGCGGATTTCGTTTGCCCGCAGGTGCTGATGGCATACAAAACGTTGTCGCAATCGCAAAAACCAGAGATAGCGCAACAGGTGACTGGATCGCAGGCAGCGAACGTGAGATTCGCATCGATGGCCCAATCGCTGTAAACTTGCCAAGAACTGCCACAAGACCTTTTGCGGCGGTAGATCTGAGCTTTATACCCGATTTGGCATCGGATGAATTCATTATCTCTTTGTATTATGAAATGGCCGGTGATGTGGCGGTTGGTGAAGCATTTAGCCGTAACTATGGCTTTAATTTGATCCACACGTCTCAAAGTTTTCTGTATATGGGCACAATCTTTGCACCGATACCGCACGGCACAATATTGCCTGCTCATGGTTACGCAGGGCGCAAGGCAGACTTAACCCCCGGCAACATACCGGCGGGCAACAGGTCAGATATACACGATGTCTATTTTACAAATGCAACATCAAATATGGTCGCGAACAGCAACAACCATTTTAGATTCAGTCCGGCGACCGGAAATGCCGGTGGCACACTGCTTGCGGGCAACACACGCAGCAATGTTCTATTTACAATCAACAAGAATACGTATCAAGGCAATTTTGCAAATGTATTCGGCACACAAGGTATTTATGTTTACCTGCGCTCTCCGGAGGGTCTGCTCAATATCGAGCGTGACTCCATAGAAGTAACAAATCTGGGCAACACTTGGAGTGTGGCGGCGGGTACGATTTTGCCCCATAACGTGGCAGGCCCAAATGACGCTTCGATTGAAGAAATAACCGACAGCAGCGGCAGCACGGTATATCGTTTAAGATTGCCTCAAGTAGTGATCGGATACTTTGACGAAAACTTTGATTTTATCAACGCAACGGTAAGGATGGCAATCACTGCATTACCAACTGCGTCAGCCAGTACGGTACTGCACAGCAATATTTTCATGACATCCGCGATGGCAGACAATGTTACCCCTTGTCCAATCCTTTCACTGACGAATCGAATGCTTGACAACAATACGTTCCACTTTGGCACGCTAGGGCAAATCGTTGCCAGTGCATCCAGTGCAGGTGTTTTGTCTATTCAAAGTTTACCGGAAGTGCTGGTCAGCAGCCAAGTCGCTCATGTGCGTAATGGTGTAACAGGTTCATTCGGGATCTTCAATCCGGCTAACCCGGACACCATGTTACACCTAGTGAATGGCGACCAAGTGGAGCTTTACGTCACCATGGCGAACAACTCACCCGGTTTTGCGAACGACTTCTACAGCATCATTCCAATACCAAGAGTAGGCGCGCCTGCACTTCATGCAGACTTCCAAGCCAACTTTGGTTTTGATATGGAATTTGCAGGGCTTGTCGGTAGTGTACCGGCCGGTTATGCCATCCGTTTTGCAACAAGCTACACGGCAACACGTGCGGGCACAACATGGATGGAGCTAAGCGAAGTGACAGACGCCAACCGTGGCAGCATCCGTTCGATATTGATCGAACGCACAGGCGGCCCGATCCCTGCCGGAGAAAGCGCAAACTTCCGTTTCCGCCTGACACCGGATTGGGGTACCATTATGCAAGACAGAGCACTGTGGTGTGGCGAACAAAATGTTAAAAGCCCGCGCAGACACAGCAACTCTCCTGCGGCGGCAGGGTATTTACCGGCGTCACTTGTCGGTTTAGGCCTGTCACTTGGAGAGGTTTCCGGTACGGTTTTCATAGACACCAATGTCAACGGCATCTTGGATCCCGGTGAAGTTGGTATCGCGAATGTAATCGTACGCGCGTATGACGTTGTAACGGATGAATATATTGCGCAAACCCTCACAGCCGCCGATGGCAGCTTCCTGATCAACGGAATATCCGTTGGACAAGCGGTAGACATCGTAGCAACGAACCCACAAACAGAAGCGACACTGCGCTTCAGCGACCATGGCGCACGACTTACAGTGGCAGCGGCTCACGCCAATGCAACTACGGTTGGCGTTGTCGCCATCGAAAATAATGCGAACTGGAACTGGAACGCTGTCAACATTGGTCTTAATTCATCCAGTCCATTCAATGTAACGTACACCGTAACGAGCCCTGCTCCCGCGAATGTTACGAATATGCCGACATCACCGCAACCGCACGGTTCGGGAACGACGGTCACCATTGCAGGTATACCGCAGACAAACAGCACGACAAACGCTTCCGGAGTGAGCGGAACATGGGCGTTCAACGGCTGGAACCATCCAACGATAACAGGCACGACGTTTACGATGCCTGAGGATGATGTAGCATTTACAGGAACATGGATATTTACACCATCCGGAAACGGTGGCCCGACAGAACCGGAAATGATTAAAAACCCGGATAGAATGCTTGTCAGAATTGGCGAGACGATCAACTGGACATTGCGTGGTTTCCACAACCGTTCAGGTGGTGACGTTTCAAACTTTGAGATTATTGATATGCCGGGCAGAGGCCTGAACTTCCAGTCCGGAAGTCTTCCTGCCTTTACAAATGGCGCAGGCATCACGTACGAAATCAGGTACAGAGTTGCCGGAAACAATGCGTGGCATGTACATCAGACAGGCATTGACGCAAGTCAGGCACATAATTTTAACTTACCGCAGCCGGGCAACCTGCATTATACGGAAATCGCATTTGTCTTTGGTGATGTTCCGGCAGACTTCGCGCTGAACAATCAAATTGTTCTGACCTTTAGAGTTGGGGCAGGCGCGCCAAACAACGTGCTGGTCAATCAATTCTTGGTCAGATATGACAACATCGAAAGACCGGGACTTAGCCCGTATGAGCCGATTGTTACACAACCGGGTAACGGCGGAAACGGTGGCACCACCACCACGATTCCGGGTCAACAGATCCCGCTTGATGAATTTTTCGTAGACGAACATATCTGGTTTATCCGTGGTTATGAAGACGGAACGATCAGACCGAATAATAATGTAACGCGTGCGGAAGTGGCGATGGTATTCTTCCGTTTGATGAGGCCGCAAATGCAGACCGCTCCATCATCAGTGCCTTTCACAGATGTACAAGGCGATGAATGGTATGGGCTTGCAGCTTCGGTACTTGCGCATCATGGTATATTCGAGGGCTATGAAGATGGCAGCTTCAGACCAAACAGGCCGATCACAAGACGTGAATTTGTGGCAGTCACATCACGATTTGACCAGATCATCGCCACCAATGCGAATCCATTCATGGATGTTAGTGCCGGAGACTGGGCGCGCAGCTATATCCTTTCGGCTGCTGAAAGAGGATGGTTTGTTGGTTTTGAGGGCGAATTTAGGCCGGGCGATAACTTGACCCGTGCTGAGCTTGTTACTGTCGTCAACCGCATGCTGAACCGCAGCATTTTGCTTGAAGATATCCCTGCGAATATCGAGCGCTTCTCCGATTTGACGGAAAGCCACTGGGCATTTGCAGCGTTTAAAGAAGCCATCCATACGCATGATTATGAGAGGCTTGAAGACGGCGTTAACGAAAGATGGACGGAAATCACCGGCCACGGACGAGACGCAGCGTTTAACCGCTAAAAATACAGCCGGGGGCAGCATCTCAACTTGTATTTTTAAAAGCACCTATCTTCGGATGGGTGCTTTTTTGTTACGTTTTGTTAAAAAACATACATTTTACGGTTGCGTTTGTGACAAAGATGAGGTATAATTAAAAAAACAAATGTTAAATGTAACATTTCTGTTGTTTTCCGAAACCGGCAAACAGATGAGTCATTATTGCCTCTGAATTTTTTTTTGAAAAAAATTTTAAAATCCAGTAAAGGTTTTTCGAACATCTCCCCTATAAGTACATGTAAGGGAAAATATCGAGATGAAAGGAGGACGTCTATTGGATGGGGCTAGCAGCGGAATACAGCATTCAATGAGGGTAGAGATGCCGGACATACCAAGCGCTTTTATCAAACGAGATAAAATCAAGCTCGTACTGTGTCATACGGCAGAAGAATTTGGCCATGAAGAACAACAGGCACTATACCTTTACTGCTTCTTGCAAATACCGGTTAGCGAGATTGCAGAAAAAGTCGATTTATCACAAAATCATGTAAAAAGCGTGCTGGCGCTTTATTTGGAAAGACTGACAAAAAAGCTGGACCTTTTCAAAAAAGCTTTGCCCTACGATGCGGATGACGTATTACCGGTCAGCGAAATACTTTTGCAATATCATAACAGTGAATTGGCCTGAATCAAACCGGCCATTACGAAAAAAATTGGAGAGATAAGAACATGCCTATTGCCTACGGCGATCACAAAAACTTTGACGACTTAATCGAACAGTTAAACAATGGTGACCAAAACGCCTTTGATGAAATCTACAAAAGGTGCAGTGCGACCATTGCTTTCCTATGTCAAAAATTCTGCGACAGCAAAGAAGACGCGGAGGAAGTTGTGCAAGACACATTTGTCATTGCTTACAAGAAAGCTGCTGAGCTTAAGGGCGATACACTTTTGGCATACTTGCGGAAAATCGCGATACACGAATGTTTTCGCAAACGCGATAAGAACAACCATCGCTATGAGTACATTGTACGCTCGGATACGCTTCCTGAAGACCATCCGGAGCTTACTGAAAGCTTTTTGCCGGAAGAAGCGCTGCAAAACAAAGAGCGCCAAGATGAGCTGCTGCGAATCATCAGCCAGCTTCCTAAAAATCGGCGAGAAATGGTGTATCTGTACTACTATGCAGACTTAAGCACGGAAGAAATCGCTCGTTTATACGATTGTACCAATACGACGGTGTATACGACACTATTTGCTGCCAGAAGCACGATCAAAAGCAAACTGGAGGGCGGAGATCAGAAATACGCTAGTCAAACAGCGGCTTTTGTACCACTTGCATCCCTGCTGTTTATGGAAGAGCAAGTCTTTGCTGCAAGCTATGTAAGTATTGCAGCCCCAAGCATTGTGGGTGCGGATATTGTGAGCAAGGCAGCTCTTGGAGCAGCGAAATCAACGACAGGCTATATCGCTGCGGCATGTGCTGTAGCAGTCTGTGTGGCTTCTGTAGCGGTATATGTTGCTTCACAATCAGCCGTAGAAAACGATGTCTATCATCCGATTTATGAAGCGTATGTTCCTGCTGCGGAAGAACCCATGGAATATAACATGGAAGACATTGCGGAGGAAGCACCGCCTGTTCAATCCGAAGAGCGGGAAGACATATTTCAACCGGAGGATACGGGAGAACCGACCGAGGAACAAGAGCCGGAATCACCGATAGATGGTGAAGCTGATGAGCCGGAGCCAATTCCGGAACCGATTGACAGAACACCGGAAATCTTAGCGGCACTTGCAGCTGCCGGCACCGCCGGGGATGTTGAACGCATTATCCGTCAGTATGGTTTTCAGCTTGCGACTTCTATGCAAAATCCCACAGAGATGTTGCTTCGATTTTATGTTGCAAACGAGGGTAGTGGTGATGTTTTGATCGGCATTGCTGCCTATGAGGATGGTAGCCGGTGGCACATGAGGTTTGCACACTTTGTTGGCGGTCAAATGCCGACAGATGTATTACAACTGCTTCGCTTTATGGAGCAGTAGAAAAAAAGAAAAACGGAGAGAAAGAAAAAATGAAGAAAAAAGTTTCACATGTAAAAAGACGCATGAAAAGCATAATACCAATGCTATTGATCGTCATGCTTATATTTTCCACTGCACCTGTTGGTGCGCTGGTAGAGGACAGTTCTTACGGGAACGATGTGGTTGTTTCCGATCAGGGATACAATGAGACAACAGATGAAAATAATGACGCAAACAACGACCTGTCATACGGATATGGCTATGAAGACAGAAATGACGTTTATTATTATGGCGATAATGATTCATATGAGAACGACAAAATGGATTATGAATATGAAAATAAAGAAGTCGTTCGAGAAGAAGATGACGTTGATGAATATGAAGAAGAAGAGCTATATTACATGGTTGCATCTTTGTTGTCATTGTCAGGGGACGTCACGGTAGATAATATCGCTGACTTTGATTTGGCATTAGCAGATGGAGATATAGATACAATTATCATTGACGGTACGATCCACTTCGATTCTCAACGCACAGTGTCGAGAAATTTGACCATCAGCGGAGGAACCATTACGACTCAGCTTGGCGGGTTTTTAGTAAATAGTGGTGCAGAGCTTACGTTGGAGGATGTCACCATTCAATTTACAGGTGTGCCGGCTGCATGGTCAGCTGTTCGCGCTGCGGTGCGTGTGACAGGCGGAGGCTCTACTTTGAACCTTGGGTCAGGCAGTGTCATTAGAGATTTTCACTTTCCGGGTACGCCAATTATTAACAATCTTTTGATTAGTGCTGTGAGTGTTGTGCAGGGTGGAACGCTCAACGTTTTGGATGGCAGTGAAATCTACAACAACACACGTGGCATTAGTGCGACCGACGCCGGCTCAACGGTTATAATGAGCGGCGGCCTTATTCATGGTAATATTAATAATGCAGCATTTTCTGCCGGTGTGCCTAACGTTCATGGTGGCGGTGCAATCTATATCGGACCTTTGGGTCATCTTTATATGAGTGGTGGAACAATAACCAATAACAGTCTTTATGGCGGCGGTGGCGGTGCTGTGAGGCTTGGTCAGCTCTATGTTGGGACTACCAATAACCGGCCACGTGCTACATTCACCATGACCGGTGGCGAAATCTCTCATAACTATTCCATTCGAGTAGGCGGTGCCGGCGGATTTGGTGGTGGTGTGGATATGCTAAACACTACGATGAATATGTCCGGTGGCGTGATCAACAATAACACTGCAACACACGGAACGAGCGGCACAGGTAGCGGTGGTGGCGGCGGTGGCATATCACTTCGTTCCGGCACGATGGTGAACCTGAGCGGTGATGCAGTCCTCCACAGCAATCGCGCCTACACTCCGGGCAACTTTGCCGGCGGTGGCGGTATCGTCTTAAACGGTGGGAGTACTTTCCTAGATGTGTCCGGCAATGCGGAAATTCACAGTAACTTTTCTGCCAGTGGTGGCGGTGGTGTCTTCCTTGCAGACAGTGCGGGATTCATCAATGGGGTAGTACATCCGGGCTTCACCATGTCCGGTGGTGTAATCCGTGACAATACCACAGATAGTTTTGGTGCAGGCGTTGCTATGAGAGGCGCGTTTGCAGGTTGGCAGAGCAGATTTGTTATGACCGGTGGCGAAATTCGCAATAACATAGCAGCGGCCGATCATAACGGCGGCGGCGTACACCTTGGCAACCTGAGCGAGTTCACCTTGGACGGCGGAACCATTAGCGGAAATACTGCACGGGACGGTGGCGGTGTTTATGTGACCAGCGGACAAAGCTTACGCATGCAAAGTGGTGAAATTAGCGGAAACACAGTTACCAGAGCCGGTGGTGGTGTGCGTGTTACAAACACTACGTTTGAAATGGCCGGTGGTCTGATTGATGATAATACAGCAATTTATGGTGGTGGCGTTCATGTATATGGCAATAATGGTGCTTTCGTTATGGCTGAACCTGAAATCAGTGCGCTTGTAACAACATTTAGTGGCAATGCAATAACAGTCAGCAACAATACAGCCCAATACGGCGGCGGCATCTTTGTCAATGAAAATAGTACATTAGAAGTTACAGACGGCAGCATCACAGGCAATACAGCAGCCTTTGATGGCGGCGCAATCTTCACAGGAGATTATGAAACAGGGCCAATCCCGACGCCGGGCGTGGCATTTGAAAACATCGAAATCGGAGAAGACGTGATCTTCAGCGGCAACAGCGCAGGAAATGGATCATTTCCACCGCCTGTGAACGCAGGATATTTCACGAACATCCAATTCGCAAGCACATCCATATACGATGACCTGCTCAACAACTATGACATCAATTTCTACAACACAAGAATCGCTGTAACGTTCAATCTTCAAGGCGGAAACATTGGTGGAGACACAGACGATGTCATCGTGAGCGTGGGATACGGCAGAGCGATGGCAAACATACTTGCAGCAATCGCAAACCCGGCGAGAACAAGCCATAACTTCCTTGGCTGGTCAGA
>WQUY01000063.1 GCA_009781855.1 Oscillospiraceae bacterium
CCGCCACCGGAAGATCCGCCACCGGAAGATCCACCACCGGAAGATCCGCCACCGGAAGATCCGCCACCGGAAGATCCACCACCGGAAGATCCGCCACCGGAAGATCCGCCACCGGAAGATCCGCCACCGGAAGATCCGCCACCGGAAGATCCGCCGCCGGAAGATCCGCCGCCGGAAGATCCGCCACTGGAACACCCACCGCCGGAAGACCTACCACCGGAAGAACCCATAATACCGCCCAGTAAGTCAGTCGAAAAGGATTCGAATACCGATTCGGCTCATTGCGCAGATACTCAGTATAAGCTGACTAATGATGCGGATCCAGTTGTAGACCATACAAAAGATGGATATGAATACAATCTGCGTATGGATAAGGACAGCGGTATTTACTCTGTTTCAAAAGGGCATGGAGGAAGTGATGAGATAATTGCCACAGTAAATTTGCCTAACAATGGCCATGGCGGCACGGTTACTGTGGAATCAGGGGCATCAGTTGTTATTCGCCTACACAAGGGAGATCTGGTTTCCGACAACTTTGGAAATGAGCTTGTTGTAGGAACGCTGGTAAATTCTGAAGCCAGCGGAACAGACTATTACTTTGTAACACTTAATGGCGGGTCGCTTGGAGCTATATTCACGTTTCATGGAATGTACGCAAATGCCAATGCGAATATGAATCAGGACTATTGGTTTATGGGTGCCAGCTGGATAAAGCCACCGCCACCACCGGACGACCCACCACCGGACGACCCACCACCGGACGACCCACCACCGAACGACCCACCACCGGACGATCCACCGCCAGACGCACCACCACCGGACGGCCCACCACCGGACGACCCACCACCGGACGACCCACCACCGAACGACCCACCACCGAACGACCCACCACCGGACGATCCACCGCCAGACGCACCACCAGATTTACCGCCGGAGCCCCCACCAGAGCCCCCGTCGTATTCACCACCGGAGTCGCTGAATTCTCCAATATTCTTTGACGAGCCCCCCGTACCGCTTGGAGAGTTCCTAGATATCTTTGAAGACGATGTTCCTCTTGCGCAAATGGAAACGGTTATCGTTGATGACCATGTACCTTTAGGCGCAATGCCGCAAACAGGTCTTGCAGATGTGAGTTCGGTTCTGACTTCGGGACTTATGGCTTCTGCTCTGATTGCCGCAGTACTTGTGACGAAAATAAGAAACCTAAAAAAGCAAGATGAAGTGTAGTGAGGATTTATCAAGTAAAATAAATAGCGCATTTCCTGCAAAGAGCCGGTGCAAAATGCAATCGGCTCTTTATATTAAACGAAATGGAGACATATAAAGCGAAGTGGAGATTTTGGTGACTTTCTTGTGACAAAATATGGTCAAATCTTGAGAAAACCATATGGCTTGTGACCATTGCGTGACTCCACGCGCATATATTTTATGTGCATAGAAAATCTCTCCGTTAGGAAAAATGTGACAAAATATCGAACAAAGCGCGACAATTAGCAAAAGTGTGACAAAATTGTGACAAAGTAAGTGTATAGTTAGGACATAAAATAAATCTCGAATAATTTTTGGGGGTATATAGACATGGCTGACACAATTTTTGAAGGCACATATACAAATGATGCCGAGCTCGCAGCACTTCAAGCTGCAGATGCCCAAAGAGAGGCAGAATTCAACGCCGCATTGGAAGCAGAAAATGCAGCAGCGGAAGCAGCATTCAATGCCGCGCAAGAGATTGCACGAGCAGAGTTTGAGGCAGCAGAGGCCACGCGTATAGCCGCTGCGCAAGAACAAGCAGAGTCAGATTTTTACCAAGCAGAAGCTGACCGTAAAGATGCAGAATATACGCAGTGGAAAACTCAGCGTGATGAGGCAGAAGCAGAGTGGTTGGCCGATGCGCCAGAACGCGAAGCCGCAGCCTATGAGCAGTGGAAAATTGATCAAGCTGTAGCACACCAAGAATGGTTAGACGGAGCGCCTGCACGCGAAGCAGCAGCACTGGCCGATTGGGAAACTCAGCGCAGTGAGGCGTACCAAGAATGGTTAGACGGAGCGCCTGCACGCGAAGCAGCAGCACTGGCCGATTGGGAAACTCAGCGCAGTGAGGCGTACCAAGATTGGCTAGATGGTGCAGAAGAGCGTGAAGCAGATGCTTATGCAGTGTGGGAAGCTCAGCGTGATGCGGCACACCAGGAGTGGCTAGATGGCGCGGGTGAGCGCGAGGCAGCAGCCTATGCAGAGTGGCAATCCGGTTATGATGCAGCTCATGCAGAGTGGTTGTTAGGAGCCCCTGCACGCGAAGCAACAGCTCAGACAGAGTGGCAATCTGGTTATGATGCAGCCTATGACGAGTGGATAGCAGGATATGGAGAGCGCGAAGCGACAGCTCAGGCAGAGTGGCAATCTGGTTATGATGCAGCACATAAAGACTGGTTAGATGGAGCAGAGGCGCGCGAAACAGCAGCCTATAATCAGTGGGCAGCCAATGCAGCTGCAGCAAAAGATATTTGGGAAACAACAGTGCTCAAAAGCTGGCAAGATAACGAACTTGCTGATTGGCAGGCATTGGAGGCACAGTGGCTGAAAGAGCTGGAGGAATACGGTATTGCTGAAAGTGAGTATGAGGCGCTGCTGGCTCAGTACAATGCAGATATGGCCGCATACAAAAGTGCCTCAGATGCTTACAACGCAGCAGAAGCAAGATATAACGATGACCTGGCTGCTTGGGAAGCATACCAGCAAGGCGTTGCTGATGGAACTGTTTCAGCTTTCAGTTATAAAGTCATTCCAGAAGCCCCGTCATCAAGCAGTAATATTAACGGAAATACACCAGGTTATACCATTGCTCCGGGAGTCGTTCTTTCAGGTGGCGGTTCGAGTCCGTTTGTTGTCACAGTTTCTGATGGCGCAATGCAAGGCGTATTCACAATTACACTAAAAAACGGCAACAATTATACAAATTACGAGTTTAGCGTTAGTGGGGCTGGACAACATGATGTAGGCATTGTAAACCAATCAGGCTCTTCCGGGTTTGGCATCGGTTCTTACCAAGCAACAAGCAGACCTGTTTTCGGGGATTTACCGCCGACTGCACCACTGGCACCCGATGCACCGGGAGCGTTTCCGACACTTGAACCAATGCCTGATGCTCCGACTTTCAATCCAGACCCATTTAGCTATAGTGATGATTTCGATTACGAAGATTTTAGCTACAATGAAACATTTGGATATGACGAATTTAGCTACAATGAGACGTTTGATTATGGCGATACTTTCAATTTCCAAGAAACGTTTGAGTATGATGATGAGTTTAGTTTCGATGAAACATTCGAGTATGATGGCTTCGAATTTGTTGAATCATTTGATTTTGGAGATTTCGAATTTACAGAAGTATTTACACCTGCTGACTTTGAGTTTCAAGATGGCTCGTTCTCATACGGAGTGTTTGAGTTTGCTCCGGGACAATGGGTGCCGGGAATGTTTAATCCTGATACCAACGAGTTTATCCCCGGCAGGTTCGACCCAATCACTCGTGAGTTTGTACCCGGCAACTTTACCCTGGTTACACCGCCTGATGCTGATATAGGATATGAGGAACAAGGGCCAGATGAAGATGCTCCATATATACCACCGATATTTGAGCCTGTAGAAGCAGCAGATGCAGTGGATAACGTAGAGGCAGCACCTGTGGCAGACGTAGTGGAAGCAATAGAGGTGTTGGATGATGGTGATGTTCCGCTAGCCACACATGATGTGCCTGTGATGGATATTCAAATTTTTGAAGATGATGTTCCTCTTTCAGACTTAGAGACAATTGTCGTTGAAGACGGTGTGCCGCTGAGTCAGATGCCTCAGACAGGTCTTGCAGATGTAAGTTCAGTCTTGATTTCCGGACTCATCCTCTCGGCGTTATTTGCAGCAATTATTTCACATAAAATCCGTAGGCTGAGACAGAAAGAAGAATGGGAAGAAGAATAAATCGCCGATGTGATGTTGTGATGTCGTTGTGACGTAGTCTGATATACCTCAATAAGGGTCGGTTGCGAAATCATCCGACCCTTAAAATTAATCCTGTGTTGACTAAATTTTGCTGTGAAGTTATAGTTATTTTGAATAATATTTTGATAGATAGAGGGTCGTGTCATGAGCGAGAGAAAGAAAAACAAAAATAAGAGCCTGAGGCTCTTGTATATATTGTTGGCGATAAGTCTTGTGGGTGTTTTGACTTTTGGCGTCTGGATTGGTATAGATTTCTTTTTGGATTGGCAAAGCCAGAATCATTATGTTGCCCTTGCTGCGAGCATTGAAACGCGGCCACGAGGCCCGCAAAGCAGGCCTGCAATCTCGCCTGTAAATAACCCGAACTCAAACGATGAGCATGAGGGTTCTTCTTTGGGAGCTAGCGTCGAAGAAGAGCAAGAGCCTTGGGAGCCCTATGCAGATTTTGACGAGCTAAGTGAACGTTTTCCGGGCATTATTGGTTGGATTAAGCTGGATGGTACTGCAATAAATTATCCTATAATGCAGTGGACAGATAATTATTATTTTTTGGGTCATCTGCCGGATGGAACAAG
The DNA here is from genome assembly GCA_009781855.1 of Oscillospiraceae bacterium. Classification (GTDB taxonomy): domain Bacteria; phylum Bacillota; class Clostridia; order Oscillospirales; family Oscillospiraceae; genus WRMH01. The sequence goes on from WQUY01000063.1 coordinate 4,569, forward strand.
GCATCGGAGCGGTTCGATATTTATGGATTATCGCAACACTCGGGATTTTTCGGACAAAAACACCATCTTGTATGGTCATGAGTCCAGGACTGATGATATGTTTGGCGCACTGAAGCATTTTAGGAATCAGGAATTTTATGATGCACATCAGATCATATATATTCATACGCCACTCAGTGATTATCAATTGGTGATTTTTACAGCGTATTTGGTTGATTCGGGGGTCGAAGTGCCGCGCATGGATTTTCGGGATGATGAACATTTTGCTGATTATATTAGGGATATACGGGGGCGCTCTTTTTTCAGCAGTGGTGTTGAGGTAAGTGTTGAGGATAGAATTGTTACGCTTGCGACTTGTGCATATGATTTTGTGAATGCGCGGTTGGTTGTTGTGGGTAAGTTGGTGTCGTTTTAAAGGTGAAAAGATCTGCGCTTTGGTATGCTGGGGTCTGACTAATGATTTTCTGTTTTGCTCGGAACGGGTCTCGTCGCCCTACACTTCGCGAAACAAAAAACCATCAGCAACACCCTGTAAGCCTGGAACGCTGGGGGTCTGTCTACAATTCAACATTCACGCCGGTGAGCAATCGTCTGATCATGTCGAGCGCATGGTTGGCACAGCCTATGCGGATACGTTCGCGGTCATGAAAAAGATGTGGAGTTCTGCAAAATGAGTGATCCTTTGTGGTCAGTGCGACAAAAACCGTACCCGGGGGCTGCCCCGAATGATCACTTTCTGGGCCTGCAATTCCGGTTATTGCGATGCCTATATCTGAATCGAATTTGAGTCTGGCGCCGTCGGCCATTGCGAGTGCAACCTCGCGGCTGACGGCGTGTTTTTCTTTTATAAGTTCCGGAGATACGCCCAGAAGCAAAGATTTGGATTGTTTGTTGTATGCGACAATGCTTCCTTTGAAGACATTTGAGATTCCTGGGATGTCGGTAAGTCGCTTTGATAGTAACCCTCCTGTGCATGACTCAGCAGCGGAGACAGTCAGGTTATGCTCTGTAAGTAACTTGAAGACAGTATGCTCAAGACTGTGCGTGTCGATTCCATAAATTATGTCACCCAGAACTTCGTGTACCTTTGCAAGAACCGGAGACATGAGCGTCTCGGCTTCTTCTTTTGTCCGGGCTTTTGCGGTCAAGCGAAGCATGACCTCGCCATCCTTGGCATATGGAGCAAGGGTTGGGTTTTTCAGCGACTGCATGAGTTCGCGAAGATTTTCCTCAACAGCGCTTTCTCCGAGGCCAAATATATGAATGTTATGAGAATGTATCTCCGCTTCGGAGAGTTTTTTCAGATAGGGCTCAACACAGGATTTTAGCATTGCCCTGCATTCGCGGGGTGGGCCGGGTAGCATAAGTATATGTTTGCCTTCTGCCTCAAAAGCGCAACCGGGAGCTGTCCCGACACCATTGTCAAATATGATACATCCTTCCGGCAATTGCGCCTGCTGAAGGTTATTTTCTGTCATTTTCATGGTAGGGAGCCTTTTTGCGAAAAATGCCATTATTTGATTGGCTACATCTTCGTTGAAAATTAACTTTTTGCCAAAGGCCTCTGCCAAAGTTTGCTTTGTAAGGTCGTCATAAGTTGGCCCGAGGCCTCCTGTAGTTATGATTATGTCTGCACGTTTTTTTGCAATGTCAACAGCATTGTTGAGACGCTCAGCATTGTCGCCGACAACTGTGTGGAAATGCACGTTAAAGCCTAAGTCGCACAACACTTGTGATACATCCTGTGCGTCTGTATTCACGGTGTTGCCGAGCAATAATTCAGTTCCTACGCCTATAATTTCAACTGTGTATGACATAAGTGCTCACTCCGTTCGGGTTTTAAAATGTGTGGGCGAATAATGCTTGACTAAATGTCGAATGTAATTCGCTCTATGTTAGAAAGCGCACGCGCCACAAGCGCTTCGATATCTAGTGATTCTTCTGCCGCAAGCACTTCGGCTATTTTGGGCTTTGTGCGTGGGCGGCGGGGGGTGAATACGGTGCAGCAATCTTCATATGGAAGTATTGAGGTATCAAATGTTTTGATATTACGTGCGATATCTATTATTTCTTTTTTGTCAAGCGCGATGAGTGGGCGAAGGGTGGGGATGGTCAGGCACTGCTCGGTGACGGCCAAGGCTTCTGCGGTCTGGCTTGCTACCTGTCCCAGATTTTCACCGGTTACCAGTGCTATGCACCCATTGTGCAACGCAATACGTTCTGAAATGCGCATCATGAAGCGCCGCATGATAACAGTGAGCAATCCTTCGGGGCAGTTTGTTCTGATAGACTCCTGAATTTCAGTAAACGGAACTATTTCAACGGTCATACGGCCACAATGCTTTGTGAGTATTTTTGTTAGCGTGAGGACTTTTTCTTTTGCCATTTCTGATGTATATGGGTGAGAGAAAAAGTGGACTGGGAGTAGCTTGACTCCGCGTTTTGCCATCAAATATGTTGCAACGGGGCTGTCGATGCCTCCGGAAAGCAGCGTAATCATTCGTCCTCCGACCCCGACCGGCAGCCCACCTGCCCCTGATTCGGCAGAGCCGTGTACATATGCGGCGAGGTCGCGAATCTCGACATTTACGATAAGCTCCGGTGTGTGCATCTCCGGTTTGAGATGCGGGAAGCGGTCATGGAGCAAGCCGCCGACATATTGCGACAGCTCTATAGAACTCATGGGAAAACGCTTGTCTGCGCGCTTTGATTCAACCTTGAAAGAGTTTGCTGACATGAGCAGTGGCTCAAGGTAGCTTATTGCAGTTTCGAGTATTGCGTCTTTTTCTTTTGGGCAGGCAGCGGCGCGTGCAACAGACATTATGCCAAATATTGTTTTGGTTGCTTCATATGCGGATTCCATATCACATAGTCCCTGTGGTTCGACATAGACGGTTGATTGCATACAATATATTTTAAATTCCCCAAAGGGCTTCAGTCGCCGTCTTATGTTTGACATGAGCTTTATTTCAAACTCCCGGCGGTTTTGACCTTTGAGAACCATTTCGCCTTGCTTGAGCAGTATGATATCATTCATTTTCCGACCCTCCTACAGTGGATTTTCCACGCGCTTAACTATACCACAGGCACTACGGAGCCGCAACAATTTTCAGATACATCAATTCTTTCCGAAAGAAAGCCTGCGGTATTGGATTGCTTCTGCGAGATGGGGCAGAGCGATATGTTTCGAGTCTGCCAAATCAGCGATGGTTCGTGCAACACGTAATATACGATCGTATGACCGCGCGGTCAGAGCGAGTCGCGCATACGCATCGCGCATCAGTTTATCGCATTCCGGCGGCAGTTTGCAATGCTTTTCCAATTGCTTTGCGCCGATATAGGCATTACATGTGGTCGTGCTGCCTGTGTATCTTTCGCGCTGCTTATCTCTAGCGGCATTAACTCTCTTTCGGATGCTTGCGGATGTCTCTGAATCAGGTTGCTTCCGTAGCTCGTCGTATTCAAGAGATGGTGTTTCGATATATATGTCAAGTCTGTCGAGCAGTGGGCCGGACAGACGCTCATGGTATTGAGTTACAGATTTGCCGGTGCAGATGCATCGACCTGATATATGGCCAAACCAACCGCATTTGCACGGGTTCATTGCACATGCAAGCATAAATCTGCTCGGATATGTCACAGTGGATGCGGCACGAGAAATAGTCACTTGGCCATCCTCTAGCGGTTGGCGCAATGCTTCCAGGACATCTCGGCTAAACTCAGGCATCTCATCCAGAAACAAGACGCCATTGTGTGCCAGTGATATCTCACCTGGTTTTGGGTTTGATGTTCCCCCGGCAATTGCAGGGGCAGAGACAGTGTGGTGCGGTGAGCGGAACGGTCTGGCAGACAATATGGGGTTTTCTCTGTTTGTAAAGCCTGCTACAGAATGAATTTCGGTGGTTTCAATCATTTCGTCACGGTTCATGTCAGGAAGGATAGAAGGTAGTCGCTTTGCGAGCATACTTTTTCCTGTGCCGGGGGGACCAACCAGCAGAATGTTATGCCCCCCGGCTGCGGCTACTTCAAGGGCGCGTTTGACATTTTCCTGACCCTTTACTTCGGAAAAATCTGGTAAAGTGCTGTAATTTGCAACGATCTTGCACTCCGAAACAGGTGTTATTTGTTTGCCGCCCCTCAGATGAAGCATAAGGTCACCAATATGGGTCACCGGATATACGGATAAGCCTGTTGCATATGCGGCTTCGGGTGCATTGTCTGCCGGAACAAAGAGATGTCGGACATCAGTGCGGCAGGCGCTCAGTGCCATAGGCAAGGCTCCCGGAACATGCCGCAATTCTCCGGTAAGCGATAATTCTCCGAAAAAAGCGAAGTCTTTTGGAATAGGATCGATGTCACCGGAAGCGGAGAGGATGCCAAGCATCACGGGAAGGTCATATATTGTGCCGGCTTTTTTTGTGTCTGCCGGTGCGAGGTTGATGGTTATACGACGGATGGGAAATGCCAATCCGCAGGCTTTTGTTGCAGCCCGAACCCGTTCACGAGCCTCTTTTACGGCAGCGTCAGGCAAACCCACTATGTCAAAGTGCGGCAGGCCGTTAGAGAGGTAGCATTCAACCGCAACCTCATATCCTCTGATTCCTCCAAGACCAAATGACCTTACCTTGGTTACCATGGCGCTTAACCTCGCTTCTTAATATATTGAGAGGGTATAGTCATTGTATATCACAGAGTCGTTCATCATATCAATCATCATTTTGCAGCAAAATAATCAGGAGCTGAGTACTACTTTATAGCTCTCAGCTCCTAATCAAACTATATATCTGCGCTTACTTACATTTTTTTAACAGGTTTTCCCATTTTTTGTCAACGATTTTTTGAGCGTCTTCGAGCATCCATTCTGCACCTTTTTTGAACATATGGCTAAAACGCCCTTGTGGCCTGAGATAATCTTCGATCGGCAGTTTGTTTTTGGGTTCGTATGAGAGTTTCCATTCGCCTTCGATGACTTCATAAAGCGGCCAGACACAGGTTTCGATAGCGAGGTTGGTTATAATCATTAAATCCTCTGGGGGATATCTCCAACCGCGCGGGCAGGGAGCGAGTATGTTCATAAATGCTGGCCCAGGAGTGTATAGGGCTTTGTACGACTTTTCGTGCAAGTCCTTGAAGTTTTTTGTGAAAGTTGATTGTGCGACATATGGGATGTTGTGCGCAACGATCACTTCGGTGAGGTCTTTTTTGGCTTGCATTTTGCCCGGAAGGACTGAACCGACTGGTGCGGTGGAGACCTCAGCAAACTTTGGTGTGGATGAGGAACGTTGAATTCCGGTGTTCATGTAAGCCTCGTTGTCATAGCAAACATAAACCATATCATGCCCACGCTCCATTGCACCGGAAAGGCTTTGGAAACCTATGTCGTATGTGCCGCCATCACCGCCAAAAGCGATAAATTTATATGACTCATCCATTTTTCCTTTTCTTTTCAGTGCCGTGTAGCAGGCCTCAGCTCCTGAAATCGTGGCTGCTACATTTTCAAACGCAGAGTGGATATAACTTTCTTGCCATGCGGTAAATGGGTACAGGAAGCTAGAGACTTCAAGACAACTTGTGGCAACGCCACAGCATGAACGGTCGTTTTCGTCAAGCGCACGAAGCACACCGCGCACAGCAACACCGGCACCACAGCCAGCACATAGGCGGTGGCCTCCAACAAAACGTTCAGGTTTCGCTGCTTCTACTTTCAAATTATAAGCCATCTCTATACCCCCCTCACGCCGACATGGCGATAGACTTCGCCCGTATGGCCTGTTTTGACAATCTCATCGAGTGCATTGTATACAGTCAAAAAGTCATCAGGCTTAACATCGCGGCCGCCAAGTCCATAAATGTAATTGATAATTTGCGGACGTTTTTCCAAATCATAACATGCAGTTCGAACGTCAGCGAAGACAGGCCCGCCAAGTGCCGAGAAGCATTCGGCCTTGTCCATGACCGCCACTGCCTTTACATGGCTGAGGGCTTTTGCGATTTCTTCTGTTGGGAAAGGACGGAATACGCGCAATTTGAGTACGCCGACTTTCTCGCCTTTTGCCCGAAGCTCATTGCAGACATGCTTTGCAGTTCCTGCGCTGGAATTAAGCACCACGATTGCTCGTTCTGCATCTTCCATCTTGTATTCTTCAAAGAGCCCGTATTCGCGGCCTGTCAGTTTGCCAAACTCCTCAAACACATCCAGAATTACTTTTTTGGAGTCTATCATTGCGCGGGCACGCTGATATGCATGTTCGAAATAAAATTGCGGTATATCCAGTGGGCCTACTGAAACCGGATTTCCTGAGAGAAGTGACCACTCGGGCTGATAGCTACCGGTAAATGCAGCGACTTTTTCGTCTTCGAGCAACTCAATGTTTTCGATGGCGTGGGAGGTGATGAATCCGTCTTGACAGATCATCACAGGAAGCATTACATCTTTGTGCTCTGCGATGCGGACAGACATGATTTGGTTGTCGTACGCTTCTTGATTGTTTTCGGAATAAATCTGGATCCAGCCGCTGTCACGTGCGCCCATAGAGTCGCTGTGATCGTTGTTGATATTTATTGGGGCGCTCAGTGCTCGGTTTATCACTGCGAGTGTGACAGGAACACGTGTGCCGGAAGCAACGTATAAAAGTTCCCACATCAGAGCAAGGCCACAGGCAGAAGTGGCAGTTGCAGCTCTACCGCCGCAAGCTGCGGCTGCGATGCAGGCTGACATTGCGCTGTGCTCGGATTCAACGGCCACAAATTCGGTTTTTACATGGCCGTCAGCGACAAACTGAGAAAAGTATTGTGGAACTTCTGTTGATGGTGTGATGGGATAAGCAGCCATGACATCAAGATCTATTTGCTTGAATGCTACTGCAACGGCTTCGTTGCCGGAGAGTCTTTCACGTATAGCCATTACTTATCCTCCTTTTCAAAGGTGATGGCGTTAAAGGGGCAAACTTTATAACAAACGCCGCAGCCCTTACAATGCCCAAAATCAAAGTCTTCACGCTTGCCATCTTTGACAATAATTGAAGAATCAGCACAGACTGGGAAGCAGAGGAAGCAGTGTTTGCAGTTTTCCTCAACCCAACCGGGGATCATGATTCGCCAGTCGCCGGTGTTGACTTCCATAGAGGTGCCGCCTTGTAGGATGGTTCCGCCCTCAGTGACGTCTTTCCAGCCTTGGTTCAGATTTGCATCTTTTACATAGATCATAATCCTTTGACCTCCTGCATTGAGCGTTTGAGTGCTTTCATGTTGCCTTCAATAACCGAAGGTTTGTTTGCAAATTTGTGATGCATGGATTGCTCCATGTCTGAAATAAACTGCTCTTCAGGAATCAGTCCGCTGACTTTGACAACAGCCCCCAACATAGGGGTGTTGGGAAAGTTGCGTCCCAGCTCTTGTTCGGAGATGGTTCCTGCGTCAACAGTGTAAACAGCTCCCTCAAAGCCTGCCAATAATGGCCGAAGCTCTTCAGGAGCCTTTGATGAATTGATTAGAATTGCGCCTTCTTTTTTTAGACCACTTGTTACATCCACTGCGGTCAGAAGAGTGGGATCGACTACGACCACGTAATCGGGTTCGTAGACATTGCAGTGAAGGAGACAACGCTCATCACTGATGCGGTTGAATGCGGTAATAGGTGCGCCCATTCTTTCCGGTCCATATTCGGGGAACCCCTGTACATACTTCCCGGTGTTGAATGCAGCGTCTGCCAATAACAGTGACGCTGTTTTAGCGCCTTGCCCGCCTCGTCCATGCCATCGTATTTCTACCATTTTTGACACGACAGAACCACCTTTCTTTTTATATTTCATATTCTTTATTACAGTTACTTATTTTATCTTAGCGCAAGGGTTATGTCAAGGTGAGATTGTGTTGTGTTTTTCTTTTGTTGGTTGCGCTGAGTGTTGTGTTTTGAGTGTTTTAAAGCCTATTGTCACTATGAAATTTGATGGATAGTGTAAAATAGTTCTGGGAAAAATAAAGGAATTTTTTCATTAATGAGACCAACCGTAGCGTAGCGGAGGGCGGTAGTGCGGTTGCCGCCAAAGTTGGCAGAGGCGAAGTTACGGAAAA
>WQUY01000064.1 GCA_009781855.1 Oscillospiraceae bacterium
CGCTGTCCAGCAGATTGGCTTCAACCTCACGCATGGCATCACCCATCAGCAGAAAGCTGGTTGCACCAAACTCTATCCGCAGAACAATGGAGTAATTGGCACGGTTATCCCATTCGTCCGTTGGGGTTGGGGAAAGCACGGTTACAGTTGCATCTCCCAGCGAAAACACATGACCGGCAAATGGAACTGCCACATCAGCCCCTGAATCTTCGACTGCGATTAAAAATGCGTTGTATGCCGGGGTGTCGTGGTAAACCATTGGCAGGAATACGTTTCGCACGTTCATACGCCGCAGTACATCAGGCAGGCCGCCGGTATGGTCTGCAAATGGATGGGTGGCTACCACATACTCCAGCCTGTCTATGCTGTGGTCGCGCAGATAGGTGAATACGGTTGTACCCATTTCAATAGGGCCGCCATCAACAAGCATGGCATAACTACCCTGTACGATCAGAATTGCATCACCTTCGCCAACATCTATGAAGTGAACGGATAGCAATTCATTGGGGCTTATTTCTTTTGGCTCGGGGGTTTCCCGTACCTGCACATTCAAATCAGTTAGCTCGGCATCGGTGCTTGCCGCTCGTTCGGAGCAGGCCGCAAGCAGCACAATCGGCAAAGTCATCAGCAAGACTAGCCAGAATTTTCTTTTCATCATCTTTTTTCATCCTCCAAATGAAAATCCCCCATAGTGCGATGAAACACCATGAGGGATTTGCTTAGTCACATTAAATTTTAAGTTTTATTACGATTCCTTACTCTTTGCGGGTGAGTCTAATAAATGGTCAGCGGCACTTTTTTGACTGCCATGCAATTCTACGAATGTCTGCCGTTCGCTTTTATTTGCCTCCATTACACATTGGTTTTCGCAGTTTGGGCATTTGGACGGCTCATTTTTTCGCTCAAAAAGGAATTTGCATTTAGCGCAAGTATAAATCATGGCATCACCCATTCGAGAGTATCGCTGCTCCAGTGTCCGAAGAACTCTGTTTCATTTATGATGTGTTCATACACCGGCTTTAGAAATACTGCAATCCTTTCAACGACTTCCGGAAACTCCACGCTATCACCAACACCTGTACGCCGCTTAAATGCTCCCCATTGGGTAGCCTTGTCTTTGCTGTTAGCAAAATCCCTGTTAAAAACAGTGGGTTCATTTGGCGTATGAGTGTTGCGGCGGGCGATGGTTTGCAATACCGCTTCGTATAAAACCCTGCCATCAAATTCAAAGCTACCGCAAAGACTGTAAATATCGTAAAAGTCTTTCATACGGCTGTTTAGCTCCGCAAGATATAGCATGGCCTCGAATTTTTCAGCAATAACAGATTCTTTGGAATAGGCTTTAATCACAGGTTTATCCATATCAAGCAAAGTGGGGTATTCCAGCGTTTCCGGTTTAGGAACTACAACATCGCCAAAGCCAATGTCAAATTGCAAGGATTTTCGCATATTGCCCAAATGAGCCGTAATTTTTATCCGAACGCCCTCATAATCGGCATCTTCTTTGATTCTCTCGGTAGTGATGCTGTCAGCGTCATAGGTAACGGCATCATCAGACTCGATGACTGCTATATCAGCAAATATATCCCGCAGAGCATCCAAATTGCTCGCAATTTCCTTGGCCAACAAATCAATATCTTTTGTGGCGCGCGCTTTTTCGTTCATTATCAAGTACAGTAGTAATCCGCCTTTTAATACGAATTGTTCGCTGTAGCGGGATAACGACAATCGAAACAACAGCCGCTCAACAAAATACAGCATTAGTATAAAGTCAAATGGCTTGCGCTCCTTGTCTGCTATATTCTTTAGCCTTGCCCTGATTGATGCGGCATTATTATTGCTCATACCAACGCCTCCACATATGGATAGATTATTTTCTTCTTGCCAAGAAGATTGGCATATTCCAACAGTTTTTGGATATTGCAATTACCGCCTGCCATATAGTTTTTAAGCACTTCCAAAGCAATGCCTTTTTCAACTTCATTGTCGTACTTAAAACAATCGCATACCGTCTTCTCGGCATCATACATCCTAACCATTGTCCCTCCAACCTCTACTTCGGTTATACCGGCTTCAAAATGACTGCTTGCCATATGGTATACTTTAATAAAAAGATTGGGCGGAAGAACTGGGCAGGTAACGCCTCTTGGAAGTGATACGCAAATTTCTGTTGGATTAACGGTTGCCAGCTCATAATGCTCAATAGCGGTAAAAAGGCACAGCACACCCATAGGGATTAGCTTAGAAACAATTTCTACATCAGAAACTGTTTCTTGATTCCCTGTATAGTGTCCAAGTCTCACTTTTGTAAGCAGGCCTTCCTGCACTAGCTGTTTTATGTCGCGGCTTGTAAATCCATTTTCGTTAAGCGTTTGAGTTTTGATAATCCCACTGTTAGCCGACAGAAGTTCATTGAGCAGCGCGTTTTTAGCGATTGTCATATTTGCACCTCATCTACTACATCTATAGCTTTCATGTAGTAGATTTAGTGTATCATGCTGAAAATCGTTTGTCAATCATTGAATTTTGCATAATTTGACCTCAAATCCAACCAAGTGGTATCTCTAATGGCCGCTTGTCCGTGCTGTACATAAGCCGTAAGGCGTAGCATAAACCCGCCCATATCCCGAAGCTCACCAACATCTACTATAAGGGTGAGAGATTCATTCAACACGCCATATCCTTTAACCATCAGGATTTCATCTGCAATACTGTTATCGGGTGCCGTGAATACCGCATGGAGTTCATATCTAAATTCCCCGGCATCATCGGCAGACACTTCGAAGGTAACAGGAATACTTCCATCATTTTCCTCAGCTATATCTGCGTCAAAATTTTGGATGAAGATATGGGTCATATATACAGCGTATGGAGTAGTTATTTCGCTGTTTGATAGCGGATCATAAGCCATCCGCCAGACACCGGGCATTGCGTTTGGCAAAAAGTATTGAATGAAGTTGCCGCCGTGTCTGTAGCGTATGTTATCCATATCCACATAGCTTCCATCGGGAGCTATAAACTGGACAACGGGCGGCTCTTCATCAAAGGTCACCACAACAGCCATGTTGTAAGTATCATGCAGGGTAAAAACTTCTCGTATTTCGGGCAATTTTGAAATTCCGTCGAAAGGCTGTGTAATTATGACGACTACAGCAACAATCACGACTGCGAAGACGACTGCAATCCCAATTAGGTGCTTTTTGTTTACCTTTGCTAATGCGCTCCTGCCTTTGGGTTGAAGGCTCATTGAAAATCCATCCTCTCTAAATAGCGGTTATTTCGCCAATATTATTTTTAGCAAATAGAAAGGCAGAACGCCCAAGAGGCATCCTGCCCATTCTTTTTGCCAAGTCAATTCAAAATGTTAAATATTCCGCTTAACTATGCGGGACACAATGCCGAGCGCGGTATTGCTCTCCTCATCAATCTTGGTGACAATAAACAGCACATCATCACCTCGGCCGGGTTTGCGTTTGTCAAAGCATCTGTGAGATACAGCCCTGATACCTTCAATTAGGTTGACAAAAATAACGCCTTGCCGGACATCCGTAACCCTGCCCATGATATTGGTTTGGGGTTTAAGGGCCAAAAGTTTTTCGCGGGTATTGTCGGCGGTAAGGGATTTTACATCAGCCCTTATAGCAAGACTTTCAGGCGTATCGCCGGTAACACGGAATACTTTGACTTGCACTGTATCGCCGACATAATATAAGTCCCTGGCATCTCCAATATAACCCCAAGATAAATCTTGATTGCGGATTGAAGTTTCCACACCGAAGATTTCCACACGGATGGCCATTTGACTTACGGCGGTAATTCGCGCCTCAACGATGCGGTCAGGATATACTTGCGGCCTGCCGTTTGAGCCATTGGTCAGATAATAGCGGCGGCGCAAACGCAGCATGGCCGCCTTTCGGCTTGCAACGGCGGCACGCTCTTCACCGGTGCCGGTTATGCCGCGCACAACGAAGTCAATTTCAGCACCCATCATACGGTTAAGCACACGAGCGAGTCTTTCGTTATACTCGTTATCGCTTTGGCCCGCCGGACGCTCCAGGTTTATCATCATTTCCTTTAGAGGAATGGCAATGCGCTGCCCCTTATAATCCACAAGGGCTATCAGAGCGCCATTTTCCAGGCTTTCCACCTTACCCAATTGACCGGTTAGGTGCGTGCCGCTAACCTGAGAATTTTTGATTTCATGCCAAGCGACATCATCTTTATCCTTTTGGGTTATGACTTCGCCGCCAACTTCAAGGGTTAATATTGAAGCTGGCGCTGGCGTTCTTGGCCGTCTTTGCCTTGGGGTAGACGCTGTTGGTTCGGTTGGGACGGCGGCTTCATTGTTTTCAATAGAAACTGTTTCTGCCCCTTCGTTAAAATCAGCCTCATCAAATACTTCAACGGCTACATCATTCGGCGTATCGCCGACATCCTCCACATTATCCTGTGGGTAATTTGCGTCCTGTAAGCCATCTTCGACAAGCGCAGCATTTTCATTAAATGTGCCGTCCCCGGTAGAACAATCGCCTTCGTGTATCATGTTTTCATGATCCACATTTTCCTCTCCTTCCTGATTTTCGGGTAATCCCAAGTTCTCCAAGCCTTCTGTGGCTTCTGTGGTGTCGTGAACCTCTACAATGATTTCTGGTTTTTTTCTCGGCATAAAAATTTCCTCCTTGTTTTTGATTGTTTTTTGTACAAAAAAGCCTGCACCTCATTGGTTTAGATGCAGGCTGTATTTCAAAAAAGCTACAGGCCAGATAGCAAATCGTCGATGTCGATGAGTCCGAAAGGCTCTTCTCTGTCGTCAATCCCAATATCCTCAATGCCTAATAGATTGATTTTGGTCGGATCGTCCAGCGGCGATGAAATAGAATCTGCTTGCGGAATCTCGTTGACCAAACTTTCCGATTTCCCTTTAAGAGCATCAACTTTAGGCAATGGAGCAGGCTGTGGTTCTTTTTCCTGATTACGAGTTTCTGCTCTTGTTGCTTGAGCAGTTTCAAGAGTAGATTTTGCGCTCTTTACAGGGGTTCTGCGAACTGCTTTAGTCACGGGTCTAGGACTGTTTTGCGAAGTTGTGGGAACAACATCACTTGCAAAATCCGTAATCAATGAATTAATTTCGCTCACTGCTGATATGGCAACATGCTTATCTGCCAAATCCTCTGATTCCAACGCCAACATTTCCGTAACCCGCCAGTTTGGTATATAGTCACGGGCATTACAATCGCGAAGTTTTTTTGAATCAGGATGTTTGGTGAAGTCAAATTTCTTCACTTTCAAAACCTTTTGCCCACGGAAAATAACAAGAGCATCTTCTCTGGGTAAACGCAGGACTTCATCGGGTGTCAACAGCTTACGTTTGCCTATTGACGAGGTTTCTCTATGGGTAGGTACATAGTTGCTCAAGCGCATGGCACGTTTTTCAATTGCCATACTTTCCACACCGATTGTAACCTCACCCGTTCGGTCACTGATGAACTTTGCGGTCAGCTCGTCCGTGCATCCCAAAAATAGCTGCGAATCACAATTCCCAATTATTTCTAACCACGCATTATCAGGATAGCGATTCTGCATCTGAGCTATGTTTTGGAACACACAGCTCATGCTTATAAGTCTACTCCGGATTGTTGAAATTTTCTTTTGAAGGTCATTTATGGTTCCGATGTTGGCCAGCTCATCACACAATAAATGCACCGGCACAGGAAGCTTTTGGTTAGGTTGGCTGTCTGCAAAGCGCACCAGCTTGATGAAAAGAAAGGACAAAAAAAGCGAACTCAGGAAGTCGAAAGTTGAATCCTGGTCGCTTGTAATCAGAAAATATGCACATCGCTGTTTGCCCGGCAAGGTTAAATCAATACCGTCACTATGGCTAGTGATGGTACGCAGCACTTCGATTTGGAAAACCTGTATGCGGTTGGCCAAACCGATTATGATGCCGCTTTGTACATTGTCGCTGGCTTGCTGGAAAATATCAAACGGTACTTTTGCCGAATGACCAAAGGGTAATGCGGAAAATGCGGCTTTTAACCCTCCACCATCACCACCTGAAGCTACACCCGCAAGCAATTTATAAACCTCACCGATATTCCTGTCTGATTCAGGGTAAACCTTAACCACATACAGGCACAGGGCTTTCAGTAGTGAAATTGCTCCGGTGTCCCAAAAGGGATCCATTTTGCCGTTAAGCAAAGTGTTCCTAATAACTACATCACAGAAAATCTGTGCCATTAGTTCCGGGTTATCACCCTCAATCTCTCGCAAGCAGTTCCACGAATCTGAATTTTCCGGCGAAATTAAGTTGAACACCTTGACGACATAGCCGCAATCACGCAGGTATTCCGCCATACTTGAATAAATTTCTGATTTTGGGTCTGAAATTATCAGGGATTCGCCCTTGCCGTTATTGCTGCGTACCGCTTGAAGTATTCTGTTGCGGACATAGGATCTGGATTTCATCGTTCCCGATGCGCCGTATACGGCAACATTTCTGTTCATCATGGTATTTTCAGGAACACATACAGCTTTACCTCCAATCTCTCCTAAAATTGTCCCGCGACAATGCTTTAAGTCTTTAGTCACCTCCAGTTCTTTATGAAGCTCTTCATCAGTCATCCAGCCAGCCGTTCCGTAAGTGCCTTTATCGGAATAAACCAGATTACGCTCGGTATCCATCGTTCCTTTTACCGCACTATTCTTCATTAGAAAAATAACGATAACTCCTGAGAGAATTAACACAAGTACAAGCCCATATAGGTTGTACGGAGTGTTTAATAATGCGGCGAATACCTCACGCGGATAACCGATGTTTAGCTGTGCAGCAGGTTCGGGTTCCGTATTTACTCCCGAAATAATCCCCGCCAATCCTTGACCAAACCCGGCATCTCCACCGAGCCAACTCAGCAATGCGTAGATTAGCTGCGATGCTATTCCCGTTCCGTACACCAAAAGCACGATGAGCAGCACCCCGGCTATAATGAACTTTACTTTTTTGTTCACATGCAATCATCCCCTTTCAAAAATTATTAAAGCAACAACCTCCGACTAAGCCAGATACCTATATGGCAAAGATGGCGGCTACATCTTTATTTTCTTTAATAAAACGGATAAACTCATCAACCAACGCTTTCGAGAACTGCTTGTCTGATAATGTTTGCAGATGTTCGAGTACCTGTTCCGGCGGCCAAGGATCTTTGTATGAACGCTTGGCGCAACAAGCTACAAACACATCTGATATTGACACGATAGGAACATAATCCGGTAATTCGCTTGTTGGTATTCCCCAATAACCGTTGCCATCATGCCATTCGTGGTGAAACTCACAGGTGATCCGCGCCATTTCCCCAAGCTCCCCAGGTACGTCCAATAGTATTTGAGCGCCGATTTTTGTGTGCGTCTTTACGATTTCAAAATCCGCAAATGAAAGTTTACCTGGTTTATTTAGGACGCAGTTTGGAATCCACAACTTGCCCACATCATGGAGAGCGGCGGCAATGCCTATCTGCCGGGCATCATCGTGTAAAAAGCCTAACTCCAATGCAAACAGTTCCGAAAGTTTTGATACTGCTATGGTCTCGCTAAGAATTTTGACCACCAGCCTTTCTTGTTTTCTTTTCTTGAGGAAAGAATTTCTGCCTATATCCTTGAAAATTAAGGGTAGCAACCTCTACCTTGTCCCCAAGATACCGCTTGAGCATTTCCTCCTGAAAATCAAAAGCAACCACTTTTCCTTCTTGATTACGGAGACGCAAACCCTCTCTAAATTTATCCAAGCGCGGAATATCTAACAGGCAACAAAAAAGAACGGGTTTCCCGTCCTCTGTCCGTGCATCATGCTCAATTGGATAGTCTTTGTCTGGCGGCAGCAGCTTCGCTAGAAAAGCCGATTTCACTTCAGCCATCTTTCTATCATCGCAAAGCAGCTTCAGTTGAAGATCCCCATATTCATCATTCGTAATGTAGTAAAAGGGCCAATAGGTGCGAGTCAGAAAAACGAATCCCAACGTCTTTTTTTCTGTTACTGTCAAATACTTCTCAAGAATATCCAAACTTTCCCCAATCATTATTCCACCGACATTTGCACCGTTATATTGGTTTAGCAATAATTTGCGGCAGATATAATCCTGAACTTCAACACTAAACCGCTGTTCAACAACTCTGTGCCATTTAAGCTCACTGCCGTTGCCTGTATTGTAGATAGCGTAGACATGGGTAGGAGTGAGCAGTGTTCCTGCCGCCCTTGACCCCCGAATGGCATTGTCCTTTTCTCCCTTCTGCTCCCTTGATGTGTAGAAACATGGCGTGGTTATGACAGGAGCCTTTGGATGTTGATTCCCTAACGAGCTAGGGTTTTCAATGCTCGGAGCGATTATTGATGCCGAGCTTTCTATTGCCGCCTGCGAGGGGATATCGGCCAACAAATAGACCTTCGGTTTTTTATCTTGGAATATTTCAACACCGGCGTTATACATAATAGTGCAAACTGTGGCAAATGAATGAAGCCGTAACCTTCTCGTTTTCGTTGTTCTGAGCCTATTCGTTTCCGTGCCACCCTCCAAAATCCCTCTAAAGCGTTCCGGGTTTTCTTCCATCAGCTTCCTTTTCCCTGCAAAATTAAGTCTATACCCTCTTAAATCATCTTTAGACACTTTCTTCAGCATTTTCTCTGCAACCAAATTTGCCGCAACTTTTTTGTCATAGTCTTTGGTTGGAATTATTCGATGGATATTTTTGGCGGGGTATTCACCTGCTAAGGCAGTTATCTCCATCAATAAATCACCGCTTGTTTTTTGGTTGCTGTTGGTTCGTTTCCTACCTTTTTTCGATTTTGGTCGGTCATTTGATTTTTCCAATGTGTTCACCTCCAAAATTTTATTACAACATAGCGTTCGTTAACGACTGCGAAGGGATAGCATTTTAGAGCTAGAGCCTTCAATTCATCGACTGCGAGGGGCGACTGCAAAGGAGCATACTAAGGCCATTTTATTTATCTCTCTACAAGGCGCATTTTTAATAGAGCATCAAAGCTATTTCGGCCCTAGTAACCTAAGAGGTTGGCCATTTGAGCAAGCTGTCACCACGTAAAAACCCCGATTTTTAGCACATCCGATAACAATTTTACATTCTCCTTTTTGGAGGTCTGAAAAATAAGTGAAAAAGGATATTGAACAGGGTCATTTTTTATATCCTAAAAGCCACTCCGGAAATATATCCTTTTTCATTATGGTAATGCGGGTCATATCCACATCAGAAACATCGCTCGTATAAAAAATATTGCAGAGGTTTTCGGAGTCATCGGTTAAAAGAAAAGTGTTTATAACATTGATTATTCCTCTAACTTCGATGTTGTCATGATCTCGTTGCCTGCCTTTGCCGAACAGTTCCTTGTTGTAAACATGAGTTATGCATATCGTGCAGTGTGTAAATCTCTCAAAGGGATTCTCTGCCGGCTGCCCGCTACTGAGGACGAACCGCTCAAGTGCCGCATAGAGCGGTGCAGTAATGAAATCAGTTGACTTTTTCTTGCGAATGGGTATAAGGCAGGGTAGTGTAATTTCAACTATACCGCTACCATCACAGCCTACAGTAATTCCCAAATTGTTTGCCGTATCTTCAAGCAGTTTTCCCCACGATATATTTGTCGTGCTATACACAAGCTCCCTTAGTTTGCGAACAATAAATTCGCCTCTACTGGCTGCTTGGTGGGCAAGACTGCTATAATTATCAGGAAAATCAACAACATCAACACTTTGCAAGGCAATTAAATCTTGCTCAAGTCGGCGAACATCATCACCTGTTGCCATTATTCTTCGTAACAACACTTGCCTGTCCATTTTTATCAACTCCCATTGTAATAAGTTAGGCTTCCATCTGGCTGAACAAGAGCGAATCTCATTGTTCCCGGGATATGCAGCCGTTGCATTTGACTTTTATCTTCAACGATTATCATGCGTTTAGTGGTGTCCGCATGAGCATGGATCCGCTTTCTTACGGCGGCTTGAGTTTCAAAAGCGGCAGTAATCATAGCTTCCATGCCATGCCCAACGTAGATAATTTCATAATAATCGCCGTCGTTGGTGATGAACGATACTTGTGCGGGCGGCATTGCGCGCGAATGGGTGCTAACCTTTCCCAATACATCTCCAAGCACACCAACGGCTGCAATTATGGTTTTATCAGGGCGCGAGTCTTGGTCGGCACTGATATATGGCCCACCATCAATTCTGAAAAGGCGTTTATTTTTGATTAAGTAATCAAACTTTTTTGCGCTATTCGGAAAGAATTTCTCAAGATGAGCATATTTCAAGACCCCATATGTTTCTATGAAGTCCAGAATCTCCTCCGCCTTTATTCTAAATTCGTTTGTATTGTCCATCCGTAAATCACCTCCCAATCTTTGTATTTGACGTATTAAGGGCGCATTATAGGCGCATTATAGGCGCATTAAAATTTGAATGACGTAATAAAGGCGTATAAAAGTCACAATGGGGATAATGCCGCATCGCATCTCATAACGCCTTGTATTGCATCATATATTGCTGATTCTACCGCCGCTTTTTAGCAATCATCGCCGCATCTGCCATAAGCCTGTCATGCTCAATAGCTGCTCTTTTGCGGTCGGCAATGGCTTGGAGTTCCCTGCGGTCGGTAGTAATCAGCTCTTTTTCTTTTTCACTGGGCTTAACCTCAACCGCCACGTTGTTCTTGTTAGCCGAAATCATGGCGTTACCGCGCTCAAAGTGTACTATAGCTTGGCGTTCGCTTTCGGAAAGCCCCAAAATATCTTGTACACGGTCGGCTTCGTCATCCTCAAGATTTAGGACGATTTTGGTTTTACAGTTATTGATGATGCCTTTGCCGTACTTGCCGTCTTCAAGAGCAAAAAAGTCGTTTAGGTCTTGCGTGGCACAGATTGCGCTGCCACCATAACCGCGAATTATTTTGAATATTTCCAAAACAAATTCAGCGGCAAGCCTGTTAGAAGCAGCTCCAATTAATTTCCATGTTTCATCAATAAATACCGCTTTTTCTTTAGTTCTGTCCTCTTTGGCCTTATCCCACACATAATCTAGCGCAACAAACATCCCCACAGTAAGCAAGTCACCTGTGAGTTCAGAAATATCAAGTACGATGTATTTATTATCGAGATTCACATTGGTTGGCTGATTAAAAGTAGATGCCGAGCCATGCACGAGCCGATTGATGATGTTAGCCATGCGCTTTGTTTCTTCACGCTCAATGAGCAGATTATAAAGGTCGCCCAAGATTGGCATTGACTTAAAGCGTTTGCACTCTGGGTCTGCCGGGTCAATAAGCGTGTCGTTGTCATGGGAGATACCAAATCCGTGATAAGTGCGGATAATGGTTTCATCTAATAGCTGTCGCTCTTCATGGCTCATGTCTGGTATCATCAGCGAGAAGAAAATATGCAGGCGGTCTATTTTTGTAGCAAGTAGTGACCTATCCAAAACTACTTCATCAATCAATTCAGCCGCCGCTGTGTCTACAGGGCGGATTTCCATGATATTGATGCAGTGCTTAGAAGATGGGGACACTTGGATGAATGAGCCGCCTATAGTATTGCAGGTTCTAAAAAACTCATGCCCTTTGAGTGGAGCGAGGATAAAAACCTGTATGCCTTTGCGCCGCATCCGCGTTGCCATAAGCTGTAGCGTAAAGGATTTGCCTGCACCCGATGTTCCCAAAATCGCCATATTTGCATTTTTGTACACACGGCTGTTGAAAATGTCTACCATGATAAGGCTCTGATTGTGTTTATTCACACCCAAAAGAATCCCGTTATCATCGCACATTTCAAAACTTGTGAGAGGGTAGCAACTTGCCGCACCGCTGGTCAGCATATTTCGCCTTGACCATTTATGCAGATTCTTTTCGATTGAGGCCAGAGGCAACGAAGATAAAAACGCATCTTCCATTCTGAAAGTACACATCTGCACCGACATATCCTGGGAGATTAGTTTTTTCTGCATCTCACGCACACGCCAGTCCAGAATCTCTTTTGTTGCGCCGGTTATAGTTACCATGATGTTGGTATAATAGAAATCCTCATTGTTGGCAATACCGCGCTTCATATAATATCCACCATGAATTGAGCCTGCCAAATCATCAAAGTCATCATTGGTATCTTGGGCATCTTTGATTTTGGATTTATTCATGCGGATATGACGACCGAGGCTTTGAGATATTTTTTCCTTGGGTTGTTTGGCGAGATAAATGTCAATGTCTATGCCCTCTCCGGCATTGACAAGCAAGGAAATCCATCCGGCCTGCACATGGGTTCTGAAACCGTGGGTTGGCACAACCAAGTAAGCAATATAAACCCC
>WQUY01000065.1 GCA_009781855.1 Oscillospiraceae bacterium
CACGAAGTGGCGGGGTGGTGCTCTTTTATCTCGCCCCCAAAGACCACCCCGTCAGGCTTCGCCTGCCACCCCTCCAAGGAGGGGAATAAAGTCAAATGTCAGGAATTCCCTCGACAGCAAAACTATCAGCAACACCCTGTAAGTCTGGGATGTGTTCGTATTATTAATGATACAAATGTCTGCAATGTAACAACTCCGGGCGAGCTGTGTTCGAGCCGCAGCGAGTTAGCGAGCCCCGGGGTACAAAGGGGGCGCGTAGCGCAATTGAAACAAGCACGTCAGTGCGCAGTTCCGCTCGGCGGCGGGGTCGATCCTTTTTGGCCCCGTCAATAAGCTCCTTTGTGTATCTTTTGGTTACTTTTCTGTACAAGCAGAAAAGTGACCCGCCGGAGGCCGTTCCCTCCTGCGAAATCACCTTGCGCTCCCCCTTGGAAATCCACACTCCAGACGCACAGAGAGTCTCGGATTCGGAGAGATGGACTTTGAACCACTTGCGTGGTATAATCCGCGGTAGGACGTTCTTGTGCGCCCCAAAGTATAACTGTGGGGCGTATGATAAACTTATTCCCGGGAGGATGCATGTTGACTACGCTACTCATGAAACTCTTTATCAAAGACTACAAACAAACCGACACACCTGCTGTAAGAGAGAAATACGGCATACTCTCCGGGGCTTGCTGTATCGTTTTAAATGTGCTTTTATCTGCATTGAAGTTTGCGGTGGGTGCGCTGACCAACAGCGTTGCGATTACAGCTGACGCCTTTAACAATTTAACGGACTGCCTAACATCACTACTTACCATATTGGGCTTCCGTTGGTCTGCCAAGCCCGCAGATAAAGAACACCCCTTCGGACACGCACGAATTGAGTATCTTGTCAGCTTAGCAGTTGCCGGTATAATCCTCGTGACGGGTTATGAAGTTATGCGCGGTTCGATAAATATGATAATCAACCCCGAACCCGTAATTTTTACACCCGTGGCAGTAGCGGTACTTGTTTTTGGTATGGCCGTAAAGTTTTGGATGTTCCTATTTAATCGCAAACTAGGCAACGCAATAAATTCAAACACCTTGCTTGCTGTGGGCATTGATTCCCGAAATGACGTACTGATTACTGCTGCAACATTAGTTTCTTTGTTGTTTACGTTATTCTTGGACTTTGTAATTGACGGCTATGTCGGTGTGCTGATAGCATTGGTATTTTTGCATTCGGGTTATCAAGTTGCCAAAGAAGCACTCGACAGGATTATCGGCAATCCAACTGAAAAAGATGTAGCAGACGAAATAAGAAAAATTGTAAAAGGCTATGAGGGCATCTTGGGAGTGCATGATTTGGTGGTGCATAGTTATGGCCCGGGACGTGATATGGCGAGTCTGCATGTTGAAGTTCCTCTGGACATGTCTCTTGCGGTTTCGCATGACATTACTGAAAAAGCAGGGAGTGAAGTTTTTGAAAAATTAGGGGTTAAGTTGGTTGTGCACTTAGACCCCATTGATACAGCAGACGAAAGACTGCAAGGGATGATTGATTTAACGCGCAATCTTTTGCAAAAGAACTATCCGGATTTGCATGCCCATGAGTTTAGAATAAAAAACTCCATGCCGAAACCTATACTTGTATTTGACTTGGAAATTCCATATGAGCACAAGAAAGAAGCATTTGCATTGCGAGAGTCGATAGTCGATGGCATAAAAAAAGCAGCGCCAGAGTTTGGCTGCAATATAAATATCGAATACGGGTATGAGGATTAAACTATTTAAAGAAACAGTCTCTTTCGAGCAGGCAGGGTAGACCCTGCCTCTGTCCTGCCGGCTGAGATCTTCCGAGGTTGTGATGAGCTTGGAAATGAGCGCAGTCTTTCTCAGGCGCCTGAAAACACGAAATATTGGGTATGCGCGAAAACAAAAACGCAACATATGCGATTAGTATAACCTCTCGCTTGAGTTTTGATACAGCGTTTTATTTTTGTGTAAACATACTCACTGCCTTGACAATACGCCACAAACAAAAATAACTGAAATGTTTCACGTGAAACATCTTGAAAAATGATCATCATATGCTATAATAGCGATGCTGACAGATGAATGGGCATGATAGCGGTGCCAAATTCCGTGTTGTTGGCGTATCTGTGTGCGCAGACGCACAGGAAGGATTTTAGTTTGAAAGAATTCAAACTAAAACCAAGGCATGTGCGATTCGCTCCCCTTGCGGGAATCGCGAATGATGCACGAAATGACCATTCCTTTTTCATGGTTGTTTTTGCCTGACGCAATACGAAAGGAATGATCATTTATATGGGAAAAATAATAGCAGTCGCAAATCAAAAAGGTGGGGTCGGCAAGACAACGACCTGTGTTAATCTCTGCGCCGCATTAAAAGAAACAGGAGTGCGTGTGCTTTTGTGTGACATGGATCCGCAGGGAAATGCGACATCAGGCATGGGTCTAAACAAAAGCAAGAATACTTCAAGCATATATAACGTTTTAATTGAAGGAACAAGCATCTCTGATGTAATCGTGCAAACAAAATATGGTGATATTTTGCCATCAAATAAAATTCTCTCAGGTGCCGGCGTTGAACTGGTTTCGATGTCCGAGCGTGAATACATTCTCAAGAATGCACTGGATGAGATTCGCAATAACTATGATTACATTCTCATTGATTGTCCGCCATCTTTAGAGATGCTTACACTAAACTCCCTATGTGCCGCGGACACGGTTTTGATTCCTGTGCAGTGCGAATACTATGCGCTGGAAGGTCTTTCTGATTTGATGTCAACAATCAGGACGATTAAAAAGGCGCTAAACTCTGCACTGGATATAGAGGGCGTGCTGCTGACCATGTACGATTCCAGAACGAATTTTTCTGCACAAGTTGCAGCTGAAATAAAGAAATTTTTCAAACATAAGATATACACCATCTCAATCCCGCGTAATATAAGGATAGCCGAAGCGCCTAGCCACGGCACGCCGGTGATGGACTATGACCGCTCTTCTCGCGGTTCACAGGCATATCTTGACCTTGCCAAGGAATTTCTTAAGAGAAACGCATAGCAATCTACAACCTCTGACCGCTGAATTTTTTTGTAATTATTGAGGCAGAGGACGACGGTGGCGTTCGCCCCCTGGGACGATAACAAAAATAAGTGCCGAAAGGCAGGGGAGAAGGCGTGTTCAAGATTGCGCCCAGCACCCTTGAGAAAGGAAATAAAACTTTGAAAAAAAAGGGTTTAGGAAAGGAACTGGGTGCAATTTTAGGTAATGCTGCAATAGAACCCAATCCTAACGATTTTGAATATTTGCCGCTGCACAGAATTGAGCCAAGCCAAGAGCAGCCCAGAACAATCTTTGAGCAAGAGCAAATAGATGAGCTGGCAGACTCCATCCGCGAGCATGGCGTCTTGTCCCCACTCACTGTCCGCAGTGTGGATGATAGCTATTACCAGATTATTGCCGGAGAACGCAGATGGCGTGCAGCGCGTGCAGCCGGTCTTGTCGAGGTGCCGGCACGCATTGTTGTCGCTGATGACAAGCTCGCTCTGGAACTTGCTATGATTGAAAACTTGCAGCGAGAAGACTTGAGTCCTATTGAGGAAGCCCGAGGATACAAGGCGCTCATGGATGAATTCGGCATGACTCAAGAGCGCATCGCTCAGCGTGTCAGCAAGTCTCGCCCGGCAGTCGCCAATGCATTACGCCTGCTCTCACTCCCTGAGCCGCTGGCAAATCTTGTGTTGGCCGGTAAACTTCCCGCCGGAAGCGCCAGAGCATTGCTGGCTTTAAAAGATGAGGAAATGATGATTGCTGCGGCAACGCTTGCAATAGACGGCGAAATGAGCACCCGTGAAGTTGAGGCGCTTGTAAAAAAACTCAATCGTGAAAAGACTTCAAGCCCTAAAAAACACAAGACCAACGTTCCGGAAGTGGATTACTTGCTTGATGTCAGAGATCAGCTCACAAAGGCTCTGGGACGCCGCATCAATATTAAGCAGGGCAGAAAGAAGGGCAAAATCGAAATAGAGTACTATGATCTGGATGATTTTAACGTACTATTTGAAGCTTTGCTATCTCACACCCCAAGCGAAAGGAACGACAATACTCAATGATTGATATTAAACTTATTCGCGAAACCCCCGATAAGATAAAGAAACTCCTGGGTAACAAAGGCGCTGATTGCTCAGCAGATATTGATAGAATTATCGAACTTGATGCAATTCGGCGTGAAATAATCGCAGAAAGTGAGTCAAATAAGGCTGAGCAGAACAAGGTTTCAAAGCTCATCCCTCAACTCAAAAAAGAAGGCGGAGATACAACTGAGATTTTTGCCCAAATGAATGCGCTTAAGGCCACAATCAAAGAAGCTGAATCGACATTAAGAAGCGTCGAGGGTGAATTAGATGATCTTATGCTCGGTCTGCCCAATACTCCGGACGAAGACCTCACACCCGGCGGCAAAGAAAATAACGACCCGATCAGGTACCATGGAGACCCACACACCTTTGATTTTACACCAAAAAATCATGTTGATTTGTGTACCGACTTGGGACTTATTGATTATCCGCGCGGGGTTAAGCTTGCCGGGAGCGGTTTTTGGATTTATCAAGGTCTTGGGGCACGTTTGGAATGGGCGCTACTGAATTACTTTTTAGATACGCATTTAGCTGACGGATATGAACTGCTTCTTGTGCCGCATATATTAGAATATCAATGCGGACTGACGGCGGGGCAATTTCCGAAGTTTGCCGACGAAGTTTATAAGATTGCCAACCCTACCGATGATCGAGTACATTATTTGCTTCCCACTGCGGAAGCTGCACTGGTTTCGGTACACAGAGATGAAATTTTGACTGAGGCAGATTTGCCAAAAAAATATATTTCATATACGCCTTGTTTCAGAAGGGAAGCGGGCACATATGGTGCAGATGAGCGAGGAATGGTGCGTGGGCATCAGTTTAACAAGGTTGAAATGGTGCAATACACAACTCCGGAAGGGTCGGATGCTGCATTTGATGAGTTAGTTACAAAGGCAGAAGCGCTCGTTGCGGGTCTTGGTTTCCATTTCAGAACGGTAAAACTTGCTGCTGGTGACTGTTCTGCGGCAATGGCTCGGACTTATGATATTGAAATCCAGATTCCGTCTATGAATGGGTATAAAGAAGTTTCTTCTGTGTCAAATGCACGTTGTTATCAGGCAAGGCGCGGTGCAATGAGGTTCAGACGTGCCGATACCGGCAAGCCTGAGTTTTTGCATACGTTAAATGGTTCCGGTCTTGCAACGAGCCGCATTTTACCTGCTTTAGTTGAGCAAAACCAGCAAAAAGACGGCAGTGTGATTATACCTGAGGTGCTTCAAAAATATCTGGGCGGGCTTGAAGTTATCGTGTAGGGTGCGGTGTCCACATTGCACTGCTGTGAATCTGAGGAAATTTGGTTATGGAAGACTTGCCTATGCGGAAACGTATGCGCCTTGAAAGCCATGATTATTCAAGCGCAGGATATTACTTTGTGACAATATGCACCAAGGACAAAGGTGATATCTTGGGCACAATCGTAGGGGCGAACTGCGTTCGCCCGGATCTCTCCAAATATGGAGAACTCGTCGAAAAAGAAATTTCAACTTTGTCTGCAACTTATGATTTTGTCAGAGTTAACAAGTATGTTATTATGCCTAACCATATACATATGATCATCGTGCTAGATGATTGCCATGGCAACAGTGCCGGGCGAACGCAGTTCGCCCCTACAATATCCCGTGTCATCAAGCAGTTCAAAGGGGCTATTACAAAACAAATCGGCCAATCAATGTGGCAACGCTCGTTCCACGACCACATAATCCGCAGCAATGCTGACTATCAGCGCATTTGGCAGTATATAGATGAAAATCCAGAGCGGTGGACTGAAGATTGTTATTATTCAAAATGATTATTAACGTGCACATGCACCGACAAAATTGTAGCGGCGACTGACCTTGGTTGCGCACATACGGAACGGATGAGCAATAGATAAACTTTAATATGAGAAAGGATTTGAAAAACGTGCGTAAATTCATCGCTGAGTTTAAAGAATTTGCAATTAAAGGCAATATGCTGGATATGGCCGTCGGTATAATAATCGGCGGAGCTTTCACCGCGCTCGTAACTTCACTAGTCACTAACATTGCAACTCCGCTTATAGGGATACTTATCGGCATTGACTTGCATACCCTAGAAATAATTTTGCCGCGCCCATATGGCAATGCTCCGCCAAGTGTGCTCACAATTGGTGTCTTTCTAAACAACCTGATAAGCTTTGTGCTTGTCGCATTTACAGTATTTCTTTTCGTTAAAGCGCTCAACAGATTCCGAAAAAAGCACGAGGATGCGCCAGCCCCATCACCTGAACCAACGCGTGAGGAAATCCTGCTCGCCGAAATAAGAGATATTCTTAAGGAAAAGAAAAATTGAGTGATAACCATAGTATTCTATCCTCTATTATGGTAGACGGGGCAGAAAAGCTGGGGCTTTCGCTTCCTGAGGGCGCACTCTTGTCGTTTTGTGCATATTTTGAACTTTTGGAAAGCAAAGGCAGCAATGTGAACCTCACCACCGTTACCGGAGCATCAAACATCGCAACACTGCATTTTCTGGATTCGATTGCATTACTTAAAACCATAAATTTTAAGCACGCAAAGGTAATAGATATAGGCAGCGGCGCCGGTTTTCCTGGGGTGCCGTTGAAAATCGCTGAGCCAACTATTGATCTAACACTGCTTGACTCGTCAGGGAAACGCATTTCATTTCTTAATGAACTATGCGGCAAATTAGGTATAGAGGCATTATGCGTCAATGAAAGAGCAGAACAATTTGTGCAGCAGTCAGATAACCGCGAAAACTGGGATGTTGCCGTTTCACGTGCCGTAGCTCGGCTGAACGCACTTTCAGAGCTATGCCTTCCGTATGTTAGCGTTGGGGGATACTTTATTTCAATGAAAAGCAAAGATTCTGATGATGAGATAAATGAAGCATCCAGTGCATTTGAAGCGTTGGGCGCAAAACTCATAAGCAGCATAGATTATATGATTCCAGGAACCGAAATAACCCATAGAGCGGTGCTTATAAAGAAAATATCTGAAACCCCGGCTCAATATCCTAGGCGATATGCGCGTATACAAAAGTCGCCTTTGTAGCAAAAAGATCGCTAGAAGCCTCAGGGTCATTGTGCCACAACAACTTATGTGAACTGTTTCACGTGAAACATCCCCCGGTAGGTATTGCCGGGGCAACGCTACGTTTGTAATTTCGAACATACTTCATTTTTGTCATAGCACCAGCAAGGAGTAGGCAAAATGCTATCAATAACAAAATCACTACTGGAAGAACCTGAAATAAAACGCCTGATAGGCGGTATCGCAGCAGGAACATGCCCTGCTGTCATTTCGGGTTTGTCGGAGATTCATCGTGCCCATGTCATAGCAGCAATAAGGTCAGCAACAATGCGACCCGTTGCAGTCGTCTGTTCTGCCGAAGACGAAGCAGGAAGGCTCGCGCAAGACATATCCGCGTTGACTATGGAGCAATCGGTCGCCCTCAACATGAGAGAGTTTACTTTCTACAATGCAGAAGTAGTCTCACGTCAAATCGAGCAGCGCAGAATTTCTGTTTTAACATCGCTGATTGAGAAAAAAGCTCCGGTTGTTGTTATGTCTATCAGCGGTGCGCTTCAAAGAACGCTTGCGCCAGAACAGCTTTTAGACATTTCTGCAACTATTAAACTGGCCGGCACTTACGATTTAAGCGCACTTGCCGAGACGCTGATTCTTTGCGGATACAGCCGAAGTGAACAGGTCGAAGGCTCCGGCCAGTTTGCACTTCGAGGCGGCATTCTGGACTTCTTCTCACCGGCACATGATGACCCTGTCCGATGTGAGTTTTTTGGGGATGAAATCGACTCTATGGGTCACTTTGATGTATCAAACCAGCGCCGAACCGAGCAGCTCAGTGAAGCGCGTATAACTCCGGTTGCCGAAGCGCTTCCTTCTTTATACAACGGCGCATTCGGAAAGGGCGCAAAAGGGCTAGCTGATGAATTAGAGCAACATGTCAAGCAACTTGAAAAACGACGTCAGACCAACGCCACGCTGCTGGCAAACCTGTCCTCCGATATAGAAAAACTTAGAAATGATCGCAGTTTCCCTGCTGCTGACCGATATCTGGAAGTAATTTCACCGATGGCCACAGCGTTAGACTATTTGCAAGAAGATACAATTCTCATTATCTGTGAGCCAACGCGTGTCAAAGAACGCGCCGAAGGTTTTACTAAGCTTCTGGCAGAAGAGTGCCTGTCTTTGCTTGAATCAGGTGTTCTTGAGAGTAGCCTTGTCCGATTCTCAGAGGATTGGGATGGATTTTTGTTCAAGGTCGAAAAATTCCCTATGATTATGACAGATAGTTTTTCAAGCGCTACATATCCGGTCACACCAAAAGCATCATGCAGCATTGATGCTAAACGACTTCCATCGTATGGCGGCAGTCTTGAAACTGCGGCAACAGATGTCGTTCATTACATGAAATCGGAATACAGGACTGTAATTCTCTGCCATGACCAGCGGAGAGCAAGCCGACTGCGTGAATATCTTGCAGAGCGTGAAATAAACACATCATTAGACTACTCATTGCAGACGCTACCGGATTATGGAACTTGCATGGTTACAATCGGTGATTTGTCAGCGGGAATGGAATATCCCGGAATCAAACTTGCCATAATAACCGAAGGTCAAATCATAGCGCAAGCCTCACCCAAGCGAACCAGAAAAACAAAATACAAATCGAATAGAGAGCAACTGCAAAGCTTTACCGACTTGGCTCCCGGTGACCTTGTTGTACATGACCAGCATGGCATAGGTCGGTTTGCAGGCTTTCATAAACTGGTTGTAGACGGAATAGAAAAGGAATATATAAAAATTTCATATGCAGGAACAGACAGCCTGTATGTTCCTGCCACACAGCTTGACATGGTGGCCAAATACATAGGCGGGGCAACTGAAGCAGTCGATCCCGAAGAGGGCGGAAGAGGTATAGTTAAGCTATCTAAGCTTGGAGGCGCTGATTGGTCTAAAGCAAAGACTAAGGCGAAAAAGGCTGCAAAGGAGATGGCAAAGGAACTGATTAAGCTATACGCTGCCCGCCAGCGTGTAGTTGGACATGCATTTCCTAAGGACACGGTTTGGCAATCAGAGTTTGAAGACAAATTTGGATATCAGGAAACAGATGACCAACTAAAATGCATCCAGGAAATCAAAGAGGATATGGAGAAGACAACGCCTATGGATAGGCTGCTTTGTGGTGATGTTGGTTATGGTAAAACTGAAGTTGCACTCAGGGCAGTTATGAAATGCGTACTCGGCGGTTATCAAGCGGCAATACTGGTTCCAACAACAGTCCTTGCCCAGCAGCACTATGTTACGTCAATGCGAAGATTTGCGGGATACCCTGTCAATATTGAGGTGCTGAGCCGCTTCCGCAGTCCTGCCCAAATAAAAAGAGCCTTGCGCGACCTGGAAAATGGTGGAGTTGACTTTGTAATAGGCACGCACAGGCTCATACAAAAGGATATCCGCTTTAAAAAGCTCGGACTTCTTGTTGTTGACGAAGAGCAACGCTTTGGGGTTTCGCACAAAGAGCGGTTGAAAGATTTGGCAAAACAGGTCGATGTACTTACCTTATCTGCAACGCCAATACCGCGCACCTTAAATATGGCGCTATCCGGCATTCGCGATATGTCCACAATCGAAGAGCCGCCTCAGAGCAGACGGCCTGTTCAAACCTATGTAATCGAACACGATTGGAGCATTTTGGTCGATGCAATAAGGCGTGAAATCTCTCGCGGTGGTCAGGTATATTATCTTCACAACCGCATTGAAAACATTGAGCGTGTTACCGCACAATTGTTGGAGATGCTGCCCGGAGTGAGTATTGCCGTCGCCCATGGCAGAATGGATGAAGACAGTCTCAGTGATGTCATGGAAAAAATGACCACGGGCGAAACCCAAGTGCTGGTATGCACAACCATAATTGAATCGGGCATAGATATACCTAATGTAAACACCCTCATAGTTGAAGATGCGGATAAACTGGGGCTCGCACAGCTCCACCAAATACGAGGCAGAGTAGGGCGTTCTCCTCGGCGTGCATATGCATATCTTACTTTTCGTCGAGGGAAAGCATTGTCTGAAACCGCGGAAAAGCGCCTCACCGCAATCAGAGAGTTTGCCGAGTTCAATTCAGGCTTTAAAATTGCAATGCGTGACTTAGAAATAAGAGGTGCAGGAAGCCTGCTTGGTGCAGAACAATCCGGCCACATGATCAGTGTAGGTTATGATATGTATCTCAAGCTGCTGGAAGAGGCTGTATTAGAGGAAAAGGGCGAAAAGCAGCACAAGAAAGCAGAATGTCCGGCAGATTTGAATGTTTCAGCGGGTATTCCGGAAAAATATATTCCGTCCGGTAAGCAGAGAATGGATATTTACCGTCGCATTGCACTCATAAGAACTGAGGAAGATTGCGAAGAAATGATTGCAGAGCTCATCGATCGTTATGGAGACCCGCCGTCGCAAGTCATTGCCCTTACTTCAATAGCTATGCTCAGAAGTGAGGCCTCGCTCGTTGGTGTCACAGAAATATCACAAAAGGATGGATGGATTAGGCTCAAGCTTGCAGATTTTAATATGGACAGCATATCAAAGCTCTATACTTTGCCTGAGTATAGCGGTCGGATTAAGGTCATTGCGGGAACTGAGCCAGCAATTGCCGTAAAAATAAAGGCATCTGTTGTAGATGAAGCTGTCCGGTTTGTACGCGCATATGCATTTGCATCAAATCCAGCTTAAAGGAATTGAGGAAAGTTACTATGTCACTTAAGAAATTATTTTTATTATTGTGCTTATCATTGCTGATTGTATCAATCACCGGATGCAATAATGGGTCTACAGAAGAGCGTTTAGACACAGAGCCGCTGCCTGCAATCGTAACAGAACCTGCTGAGGGGTCTAGCAGCCCGGTGCAGCAGGAGAATCACAATCATGTTCATGGCGTTGATTTTGATGCCGCTTTCGCTGCATTTGATCCAGACACAGTTATGTTTACAGCAGGTGGGGTTGCAGTGACCTGGGACGAATTGTTCTTCTTGATTCATGGAAATATAAGAACACTTATTTCGGGATTAGGGTATCTTCCAGATTTGATGGGGGTCTTGCCTGACGGGTACATCTATGCAGAAGCAATAATGGAATTTGCAATCGAAAGTTCATTGATGTTCAGAACATATGAATATGGTGCTGAGCAGTTAGGGTTTACAATGAGTGAAGAAGAATTGCTTATGCTTGAACTCGAAATTCAAAGCATGATTGGGGCTGCGGGTGGCGAGGAAAATCTGGTGGAAATGCTTTGGAATGTGAGCGGGATTCAGGACATTACGCTACTGAGAAGGTTGCTTTTTCTTGAACATCTGCCAGGTGCAATCTTTGATTATCTTTTTGGAGCGCATGGTGAAAAAATCACAGACGCAGATGCCGCTTTGCATTTTGCAGAAGACAATTATTTCATGGCAAAGCATATACTCCGTATGAGCACAGAGGATGACGGCGATACGCCTAGAGTAGAATTAGAATACGTTCTTCAGCAGTTGCAAGCTTATGAAGGTGATGATTTTGAGGCGTTTTTCGACGCGCTGATGTTAGAGCATAGTGAGGATCATGGAGGGTTGGCTGCTTACCCTGATGGTTATTTGTTTCAGGAGGGAAACATGGAAGAATCATTTTTTGATGCAGCAAGGGCTCTTGAGTATGGTCAAATCAGTGATATTGTCGAAACCCTGTCTGGCTATCATATAATACTGAGAATTCCAATTAACTATGATGTTGCCCCCATAACTTCTGCCTTTTTGGGGGATTCTAGTTCTTTGAGGATGATTGCAGCATTTGAAAAATTTGATGCTTTGGCAGCACAATGGAATAGCGCATTGACTCCTGTGTTCACCGAAGCGTTTGAGACTATAAATTTGGTTGAGATGTTTACTTGGCACGGACATTGATGCATATTGGGGGCGTTTGCTAATGATTTTCAACAAAAAACTCGTCCCTCGTCATGCTGCGCGCCAGTCGCAGAATCCATGATGCCAGCCCCTTGACGACCTGCGCTCTGGAGTGCTGGGGTGTTACTAATGATTTTCAGGGATGCTCTAAGCTTCCTGTGAAGATTCCCCTCCTTGGAGGGGTGCCACGAAGTGGCGGGGTGGTGCTCTTTTATCTCGCCCC
>WQUY01000066.1 GCA_009781855.1 Oscillospiraceae bacterium
GCAGTATGTTGATAACAAATAGGCAACTTGCAGCGGCCATAATGGTAAATGCAAGCACGACAACCAGCAGCCGTCCAAGCAATCCGAGTGTAATTCTCTTCATGATGATTTGCGCCTCCTTACGTATATAAACAGAACGTCTAAATCATACGGATGTTGTTTGCCTCTACACTCATTACGATAACATGAAATTTATGAAGTTGCAAGAGAAATTAATAAATTTCGTGAGAAACTTTTGTTGCGTTGCAACTTCGTCAAATGGCCACAGAAAAAGCAGTGTCGCATATTGACAAATTAACGAATAGGGGCTATCGTTATCAATTGCGTATTGTATATAAATCGCCGGGAGGTGGATTTGTGAAGATAAACATTAATATCGACAACACTTGCTCAGAAACTGAGGTTTCTATCACATGCGCTGCGATGAGCGATGAACTAAACAAAGTTATCGCCAGTCTCCGTGCGCTGGACTTCAAACTGACCGGAGTGAAAAATGGGCAAACCTTTATCCTTGATGCCTCAAGAATACTCTACATAGATACTGTTGATAAAAAGACTTTCTTGTATACCAAGGCGGATGTGTTCGAAACATCCATGCGATTGTACGAGTTGGAGGAGCAACTATCCACAAACGACTTCTTCAGGGCAGGCAAGTCAAGTATAATAAACTTCAATAAAATCAAGTCGCTGAAGTCTGATATTGATGGCAGGATTATAGTTGTGATGGAAAACGATGAGAAGCTGGTTGTGTCGAAGCAGTATGCGGGATTTATAAAAGCCAGATTAGGTAGGTGAGATTATGGAAGAAAAGAAAGCACTGAGAAAAGAAATTGTACAGAGTATTTTGATGTCATTTTTGGGCACGATAGCGGGCGTGTCGATTGTCGGATGGTTCTATGGTGATACTATTGCAGCGGAGCATGGCGGTCTGCTCAGATTAGGGCGTGAGGGGCTGGCATATGAAAGCATCGCTCAGTTGTTTTTGTTTTCGGTCATAATTGGAACGTTAACAGCGATATTTATGACGGATTATTTGTTTAAGAAAATCATGCTTCTGTGGCGTTGCGTAATAACCGTAATCTTGGGAGTGACTGCGCTGATCGTATTCGTAATCGTTTTTAGATGGTTCCCTTTAGATGAGATAACAGGCTGGGTGGTAATGCTGACTTCATTTGTGGGAATATTCGGGGCGACTACGGCAATAGCTGTTATAGTGACCAAACGTGAAGATAAGAAGCTTGAAAGACAACTGCTTGATTATAAGCTTAGGAATAAGGATAAAATGGATTTGGACTAAAGCTGTTCAATGATGAAAGTTTTGGTAAGGGCGGCCGATTTGGTCGCCCACATTTTTTGCAGCCCGTTTTTGGAAACTTAGTTGCGGATTTCGGAAGCATAGGCAAAATCGCTTGCAAGACATTTTTCGAGCGATATAATTGCACTATAAAACGAAATCAGGAGGAAAAACATGATCAAGATGACTAATGTAAAAAAAGCTTTTGGTACACAGACAGTGCTATCGGATGTAACCTTTGAAGCAAGAGCGCGGGAGATTTTTGGTCTGCTTGGCCCGTCAGGCGCAGGAAAGACAACGATAATAAACATCCTGACAAATCAGCTTGATGCTGACAGCGGTGCGCACGGAATTGACGTCAGTGCATACGAAACCGGAATGATGCTTGATGAGGATGGGTTATATACGAGGTTGAGCTGCATGGATAATCTCTGTATCTTTACAGACATCTACGGGATACCGCGCTTGAAAGCAAAAGAAGCTTTGAAGAAAGTAGGGCTTGCGGATGCGTCTAACAAAGCCGTGAGCAAGCTTTCAAAAGGGATGCGCCAAAGATTGGCGCTAGCAAGGGCGATTCTTCACAATCCAAAAGTATTGTTCTTAGATGAGCCGACAAGCGGACTTGACCCTAACTCAGCTCAGAGCATACGCACGCTTATTGAAACGCTGCGCAATCAGGGTTCCACAATTTTTCTCACGACGCACAATATGGAAGAAGCGGTGAAACTATGCGACTACGTGGTACTGCTCAATAGAGGAAAAATTGTTGAGCAAGGTGCACCGGAAGAGATATGCAATCGGCATAATTCATATAAAACCGTGCCGGATTTGGAATCAGTATTCATTGAGGTTACAGGTGAGCAGTTCTGTGCGTACGAAAATGAAACCGGCATAGGCAGGTTCAAGATTGCGCCGTCAGCTTAAGAAAGGAAATTACTAAAATGACAAGTGTAAAAGCTATTTTTATTAAACAAGCAAAAGATATGACAAAGAATTTTTCTGTACTTATAATGTTTATCATATTCCCCCTCGTGGCATTTGGTATGACCGAGCTTGTAGCAAGGGGCGGGATGGCAGGGATGTCAGAATATATTTCCGACACAATGTTTGTAACAATGATGGCTTCGATTTTCGTTGGAATGGCACTGATTCAGTGTGCGTGCGGGATTATTGCGGAAGATAGAGAAACAAAGAGTTTGCGTTGTCTGGTTATTGCCGGGGTTAAGCCCCATTCATACCTGCTTGGGATAGGCGGAGTTGTGTTTACAGCGAGTTTGCTTACGGCAATAGTCTTTGGTCTTATCGCTCGATTTGAGCGAAGTGATTTTCTGGCATTTATGCTGATAATGGCTTCCGGAACTATTGCGTCAATATTACTCGGCGCAACAGTAGGGATTTTCTCAAAAAATCAACAAGCCGCTGCCGGATTGAGTATGCCGCTGGCAATGATTTTGGGTTTCGGACCGATGGTTGCACAATTTAATTACAATGTCGGCAGAGTGTTTAGCATATTCTACACCCAGCAGATTAATGTGTTGGTAAACGATTTTTCAGCAGGTATCACCGAGCCGCTGATTGTTATTTGGGCGAATATTGCAGTGTTTGCAGTGCTGTTTGCGATAGCCTACAAGAAAAAAGGACTCAGAAATTAACCATGCGGTGAAAACGTGATAAAAAACACAAAAACATGACGGTCATCGGCATGTTTTTTGTGCGTATGTTTTTAGGTTGAGCTCATTTTGAGCCCAACCTAAATTGGCATTTTGAGGAGTCTTAAATCTCAAAGAATCTTGCAAAAACAGTTGCAACCTCAGCTCTGGTTGCAATATCTTGCGCTGCAAAGCGACCATCGAAATGACCTATTATTATCCCTGCGCCTTGCAGCATTGTGACCCCGCTCACAGCCC
Source organism: Oscillospiraceae bacterium (assembly GCA_009781855.1). GTDB lineage: Bacteria > Bacillota > Clostridia > Oscillospirales > Oscillospiraceae > WRMH01. Next base: position 3,202 of record WQUY01000066.1, read on the forward strand.
ATGGGGAGATACCGTCTTGGTCTGCAAATGGAGCTACCGTATTTTGCGGAAACGCAATACCGGTGTGCACAATATAATTGCTGAGCAATACAGCCATTTCCCCACGTGTTATGGGCCGATTGGGCGCAAAGTTTCCGTCACCTACTCCGTTTACAAGCCCTTGCCGAGCCGCCCACTCTACCGCATCGTAATACCATGCTTGCGCCGACACGTCGGCGAATTGAGCATTGAGAGATGAGCGTTGAGTATTATGGTCAGAGTTGGGGTTTTCATTCTCTTCTATCAATGCTCCATGCTCAATTCTATAAAGCACTTGTACAAACATTGCTCTGGTCATGTTGCCCTGTGGCGTAAAAAGATTGTGACTTGTGCCTTGGAATAACTGATTTTCCCACACCAATCTCACAAACGAATAATACCATGATGTCGGCACTATATCAGTAAAAGGCATAAATGCCGGAATTACGTTTTGCAATGGCAGATCTGCATATGATTCCGATGTTGAAGTTATGGGTGCACCGGGCTCATTAGCTGCATGAGTTGAGCCGGGTTGGTTGGTTGCGGGTGGACTTTGGGTGTGTGTACCGTGGTCTTGATCATGCGCTGCGTACTCAAACCATTGCTCATTTCCGCGCTCATCAATTTCACCCACGACCACATCGTCAACAGAAATCAGCAACGCAACATCAGAAACATCAATATCACCACCGACAGCCGTTAACATTTGTCTGCCATAGTACAGCGTCACGTCAACAAACATTCTTTGATCCAAAATTTCCATCGATGTCTCAATTGTTGAAAAGTATTCATCAACGAGCACGGTCTCTTCTGTGATTTCTACAACAGTCACAAAATAATTTAAAATCCCTGTATCTGTTCCAACCAAATGTATATCATATTCATTTCCATCCAAAATCACAATGTATTTTGCATCACCTAAAATGAATACTTGCAGCTGATCCGGTGTCGCATTGAAGTAGACGAGCTCATTATCTTCAATAGAGGCGATATGTACGCCATCCTCATCATACACGCGTATATCCACCGGACATTTAAATGCCGTAACCACTGCTAAAAAATGCCTTAAGCCACAGGTGCTTCCCCACGGAAGAGGATAGTTCATCACTTGATGTCTGTAGTATGGAATGTTATGCGGATCGTAATAGGCAAATTCAAGCCCGGCAAATAAAGTAGAAAAAATTCCGACAGAACCGGGCCACCACAGACTTTGCCCAAATTTCCCCCAATGATATCCGGGCGAATCCAGTGTAAGAATGACATTGCCGATCGTCCCCGGAACTCTGGTTACCGGATCGTTAAAATTACGTATATTGATGATGTTGCGGTAATTCCCCCACGAATTCATACGCCTGATTGCTACATCCGGTCCGGCAAAATTGTAACTAAACAGATGATTTGATGGCACACCATCCTCTGTCATCAGTCGGTGTGATAAAACATTTGCAATGGCTGCACCACGACTGGAGCCGGCAATCAAAAATCTGGTATTGTCGCCTGTTAATGCGATATTGTGATCTTGTAAATATGCCAAAAGCTGTATATGTGCAATATGCGCTGCTCTGGCAAAGTCTGCATGATTCCTATCAAAATTACCTGAGAACATCCCTACAGTGAAATTACCCAACCATTCGCTTAACTCACCGCTTGTTCCTCTTAATAGTACCGCAACGATATGCGTTCCATTGGGTAGTGTTTTGATTCCAAATCGCACAAATGCATTATCGGGAGACATGTCAAAACCCTCACGAGGAAAATCAAATCCCCAATAGGCCAAACTTTCCTGATAATTTAGATCGCTATAAGGCCAGCAGTATAATAATTCAGCAGATAAAATTGCAATATTTTGATTGTACTGTCCGGATAACCCATGGTACATCACAATAAACTCAGGAGCAACAATTCCTGTAAATCCATCAATGCTGAGTACCGGAAGACCATTGTTCACGCCCGCTCTGTATTCCCAAACCGTATCCCAATTCCAACGGTTTAATGGCACGGTATCGCTATTTCGCAATTGTGATTCTGAGCGCACAGTGCCCCAAGCAATTGTATTTCTTACGCCAAGCAAGTCGCCGGAATGCGATACACTATTGGCGTGTGCAATATTCATACCCAACGCCGAGTCTGTTTTGTCCCAAATTGCACCCAGAATACCGCCTACACTGCGTACAGCTGTAGGCAAAGGATGTATAGAGGCCGAACGACTTCGTGCATATACCGATCCGGCTGCGTAACTATTCTTAATCGTAAGACTGCTGCTTCCCCATAACATACCCACAAATCCACCGGCGGCCGCTCTGGGTGTATCCAAGCGCAAAGGCCCTAAAACACCTGTTCCGGCAACCGCATATGCCCTAACATTTGAATTTACAAAACTGTCTATGACAATCACATCTGCACTGCTTTGAATAACACCAAAAAAACCACCGGCAAAAGCATCGCCATGTGTATTTGCCGCATTGCGCCTGGCATAAACTTCACCGCCGCTGACAAAAGACCTTTCAACCAGCACTCTGCCGCCATGCACTCTACCAATGAGCGCTCCGGCAGCCATTTGCTCAACACCTCTATATGCCGCACCATGCCGCCGAACACTGCCATTTATATTTAGCCCAAGGTTGAGTATCGTCACATTACCATGAGCAATTGTACCAAAAAGTCCCGCAGGCCCATTGCCGGAATTGACAGAGAATGTAAGCGTATGACCATTCCCATCTAACGTAAAGTGCGCAGCCGCACCGGATAAGTCTATGGGCAGCCATGCACCCAGATTGATATCGGCATATAGTCTAATCATTCTGTTTGCTGTAGGGGTAGTCAGTGCATTGACAAAGTCTGCTCTATTATGCACAGTTATGGGCAGACTCAAAGGCATCAATGCGGCATAGGCCTGCAGTATCTCTATATCGTGAACTTCTTCTATGTACAGGATCTGCTCATCATCTGCATAGAGAAGCCACTCGCCGGGCGCATCGGGTGAAAAGACATACATATCCGATATATATGTTTTCTCAAGTGCTTCTAACGTTCTTAAGTCTTCGAATACTTCTAAGTCTTCTAACACGTCTAAATATTTCGGAATTTCCAGATCTTCTGTCGTGTCTGAGTCTTCCGGAATTTCCAGATCTTCTGTCGTGTCTGGGTCTTCCGGAATTTCCAAATCTTCTGACACGTCTGAATCTTCCGATATTTCCAAATCTTTTGAAAATTCACCCTCGTACCCCAATGCCATGATTGACGAAATTTGCAAGGCTGAAAACATCATGAGTACGGAGAGCATAAACGCTATAAAACATCTTTTTTTTGATTTCATTCCAATTACCCTTCATATTTTTGATTTACATTTTAAACATATTTTGTACACAGTTTGTCAATTTCGACGCCCACTAGCTTAACATATGCATAGTGATTTTACAATCACATTAAGTTTTTTGAGTTTCCCCTAAAAGCAAACCAAAAACCAGCTGTAGCAGTAGCAGCGCAAGGGGCAAAGAAGTGTTTAATTCGGAAAAACAGATGGACAAATCCCCAACGGCAAAAATTTTGGAACATTCTGTCTTTAATTTCGTCTTGATATAATATAAAGAAACGGAGGATGATTATGAACAAGAGATATATTCTTTTATTGATTTTGGCTCTGGCGTTTTTGTTTACTACAGCTGCTTGCAGCCCGGAACCGGGGGAAACACTGGGCTATGTCATTGAGCCCACAGACCATATAATCCAGCCATTTTCAGCAGGAACGGTCACCCCTGCCATTGAGTTTATGCGGTGGCAGTTTGAAGATGAAGCGACAAGGGATGGATATACACTGATTCCGACCCACTTTGCAACCACGGGCATATGTGTTTCAAGTTCATTTTTATTGACTGTACCGATGGGGAGCGGAATTCCCAATATCTCAATCGACGGACAGCCAGACCCCATCATTATGAGTGAGGGTGAAAACACCTATCGTGTGACCCCCTCCATGCCGCTTTCCCACAATAGTCTATATATTTTAAGACTTTTGCAAGCAGGAAGCGAAGACACAACATGGGCATTCCAGACTGCCGCCCTCTTGCAAATTTCTGCTATTTTGCCAAATCACCAATCAACAAATGTTCCTGTAAACACAGGGATAGAAATGAGTTTCTCTCTGCCGGGGCATACTCCGATTGATGAGTTTTTCTCTATTGCTCCGGAAGTGGAGGGACGCTTTATCAGCAGGGGAAACACATCTATATTTATGCCAACAAGCCCACTTGATTTCGGTGAAATCTACACAGTCACCATAAGTGCCGGTATTGCAGTAGAGGGCACGAATGAGGTGATCACAGACGATTTTATTTTTTCCTTTGAAACGGAACCGGAAGCAAACTTTGAGCGTCGGCAGAATGCTGGGTTGGCACAGGTTCATTTTTCAAACGTCTATGCGGAGTTCCCAACGTTTGAGGTTCCGCAGTTTGGCTTTTGGTTTAATTATGATTCAAGAAGCAGACGCCCGCGCATCGATGTGAACATTTATCAATTTAATACTGCAAACGAAGCGGTGGCTGCAATTGATCGGCTCATTAACATTCCCAATTGGGCTTTTGTTGCTTGGGAGCGCCGCCAGATTGAATCCAGCGGACTCAGGCATATAGATTCATTTAACATCACTCGTGCAAGTGATGATGATTGGATGGAGCACATGACTTTGCCCGGAACGCTGCCGCCAGGATTTTATTTAATTAACGCAACCACTCAGGGACAGGTGAGCCAAGCGATATTGCAAATTACAGATGTATCAGTGCAGGTTACTGCCGACGAGCAACAGGCAATTGTTTGGGTAAATGACATGCTTACCGGGTTGCCGCTCAGCGGAGCTGAGGTTATAGACCCATTTTCGGGCAGGACTTTTCGCACAGATGAAAATGGTATTGCCATAACCGGGGAGATTGTGCAGCGCAGTGATGCTTTAAATAGGCTCATTGTCAGAGCAGATGCAAGGGAAAGCATTGTCATTTTGCAAGGCGGAGGCGGAATCATGCCTCTTCCAATATCAAGCGGACGCAGCAGAGTCGCCGGTTTTGACATGTGGTGGTGGCCGCAGACAAGTCCCGACGATGATCAATGGTCGATATTGCAATTTGACCGCACCTTATTTCAACGCACGGATACATTGCACTTTTGGGGATTTGCCGCAAACAGGCATACCGGAGCCACGCCGAGCAATGTCACAGCCGTGCTGACCTCCGGTTCATGGGACTTTGGACGCATGGACAACGATACGCCGCTCCACAGGCAGACGATTTCTGTCACTGACGGTTCTTTCAGCGGGGATGTTAATTTGCCGCATTTAGACCCCGGTTCATATCAACTCACAATATATTATGGTGCAGTTACACTGGGTTCCAAGTTTTTTGAGGTGCAGGATTTTGTAAAGCATCCTTACAGACTCAATGTCTCGGCAGATAGACGTGCGGCTTTTGTGGGTGAGACAGTAAACTTTACGGCAAGGGGAGAATTCTTTGAGGGTACGCCCGTTGCAGAATTGGATATATCATATAACCTTTGGGGCTGGCCACTGCAAAATGATCGGGCAGGGCGTGGCAGGACAAATATTGACGGAGTTGTTGAGGTGTCGCCCGGCGAAATCAGAGCAAGCGTCGGCGGACAAGGCATTGCTGACTTGACATTTATGGTGGAGGCCACATTGCCGGAAATCGGATGGACGATGCAGCATGAATCAGTCATGGTATTTATTAACGATATCGAAGTCAGACCAAGGGCAACCAGAACCGGCAATAACGCAAGCTTGTCTGTCGCAGTTGACCGGATTACAATAGACAGGTTAAACGATGGCACTGCGGCAAATCGCTGGGATTATATGGATGGGCCAAGTGCGGGGCAGCGGCTTAATGTAGACATAGTAAGAGTTTGGTGGGAAGCGGTGCGTATTGGAGAAACATATGACATGGTTACGCGCACTGTAATACCAACTTATCGCCACGACCGCAGGGAACAGGTGGTCGAGAGTTTTGAGCTTTTGACAGATGCTGAGGGTAAGGCCAGCAGAGACTTTACTGTGCCCGGCAGGGATAGAGAGAGTTATTTTGCGCGCGTGCGTACAACCTGTGGGTTTGGACGCACCATTGCCCACGAAGTTTTCATAGGCAGAGATTGGTCTGACTTCTTTGGAAATGCTTGGGGCAACGAACTGTTCCTCGACGGTGCACGTCAATGGGGTGAGGGCTACAGCATCGGCGAGAACGTGCATCTTACAGTGATGCGCGGAGAAGAGAAAGTCACAACAGGGAATGTCCTTTTTGTAGTGGCAAATATGGGCATTATCCATCATCAAGTCGGAACAAATCCTTTGGAATTTACTTTTGATGAAAAGCATATGCCGGGTGCCACAGTTCATGCTATATTCTTCAATGGACATACATACCATTCGGGATGGCAGATGACCCGGCAGCTATATTTCAATAGGGAGGATCGTGAACTCGACATAGATGTGTCGATAAACCGAGCGTCATTTGGCCCCGGAGATATGGTTTCTGTGGTGGTGGAAACACGGGACGCTGACGGAAACCCAAAGTCTGCAAATGTGAACATAAGCGTTGTGGATGAAGCGTTGTTTGCACTTAGGGATAACTATATTGATACGCTTGCTGCTTTGTACAGGCCTGTCAATTCCGGCATCTTGATTAACGAGGCCTCGCACCGGACTTTTGTAAGTGATGGACGAGAAGCACAACTTTATGGAAGATCCGTTATGGCAATGGCCGGAGGGGCAGCGCCCGGTGCAGCTCCGATGGCCGAATCGGCTGACTCGGCAGGAGGTGGAGCGGATACCCATATAAGAGAGTTATTCGAGGACACAGCGCACTTCCAAACGATTACAACCAACGCACATGGAGAAGCAAGGTTTTCTTTCAGGCTCCCTGACAACATTACTTCTTGGAGGCTGACCGCTTCAGGCATCACCACAGATTTTTATGCAGGAAATGCTACAGAGAACATACGCGTAACAATCCCAATGTTTTTGAATTACGCTTTAAATGATGTGTTTCTCATTGGAGATGCGCCTTATGTCGGGGTGACCATATTTGGAACGGAATTAACCGGCAGCGAATCAGTAACATTCACTGTTTGGAATGAAGAGACTCCTGAAAATACAATTGCTGCGACAGGCGCACCATTTGAGCGGGTCAACATTCCTCTTTGGAATATGACGGAGCTTGGAGCACACGCGATCATCATACATGTGGAAACAGATACCGGACTGAGCGATGCGGTACGGCATACCTATCATGTCCTAGAATCTCACCGAACAGTTGACTCAACGGTATTCTACGATGTGGTTTCTGGTACAGTGTTTGAGGCAGGCAGACCGGGGCTTACCAATATCACCTTTACAGACAGAGGACGCGGGCAATTTCTCTGGCAGCTCACAGGTATGCGTCATGTGCGGGGTGAACGCCTTGAAGGTCTGGTGATGCGCAGAGAGGCAAACCGTCTCATAAGGCAGTATTTCCCCGACATGGATATGTACTTCCCGGATGATGTGTTTGATCCAAGTATATACCAGCAATCAGATGGCGGTATGGCCATGCTGCCCCATGCGTCAAGCGATTTAGCGCTCACGGTCAGAGTTTTGCCATTTATTCGGGATGAAGTGAATGTACCGGCGCTTAATAGCTATCTGATGAATATTTTTTCAGCATCGACAGGTGAAAATAGGATTATCGCCCTATACGGTCTTGCGCAGCTCGGGGCACCTGTGATTCAAGAGCTTCACATGTACGCAAGGGCTCAGAATCTTTCCGTTTCTGATGCGGCTTATCTTGCACTGGGGCTTCTTTCGATAGGAGAGAGGCATGGGGCAGCAGCGTTGTATGCAGAGCATATAGCACCAAGGTTACAGCAGATGAATCCGTATTATCGCATTGAGGGCGATTATAGATTCAGGGATACATCGATTGCCGCACTTTTAGCTCAAGAACTTGGGAGACCGGAGCGGGATGGATTGCATAGATACACAGAGAGGCACAGGCATGATGATTTGCTCACGCAGCTCGATAGGCTGAGTTTCATTGCACGCGAAATAAGGGCTGTAAACCATGTTGCGGCCAGCATCACTTACACGATGTTTGGGCAATCAATTACACAGGATTTATCAGGTTGGGGGCATTTTACGCTCAGGATTCCGACTATGAATTTAAGTGACTTTGCAATCATTGATATTACGGGCGAAGTCGGGGCGGTCTCTATCCACGCGGTTCCGCTTGAAGACATGGAAATTATCGACAATGATATCACCATCAGGCGGCAGTTTTTTGTAGCTGGGTCAAGGACTCCGGCGACATCGTTTAGCGAAGGTGATTTGGTGCGTGTAGAGATTTCGATAGACTACACCCGAAGAGCGCTTCAAGGCTCATATATGATTACTGATTTTCTGCCCTCAGGGCTTGTGTTTGTGCAAGATTCTGCCAGAAGTCAGGAGCAATCCGGTATGTACCGAAGCAGAGCCTGGGCGACCAGCGAGGGGCAACGCGTCATGTTCTTTGATCACAACAGCCGCTTCAATCAGGTGCGGACATATTTCTACTATGCCAGAGTTATAAATCCTGGTGAGTTTACCGCTGAGGGTACGGTTGTGCAAAATCTTGGGGCGAGAGCGTATCTGACTGTTGGGGAATCGGCAGTTATCCAGATAAGAGGGTAGTGGGTTGCGACAGCGGCATGCACGCTAAAACGGTTTGTCAAAATCACTACGATAACAGGCACAGCCTAATTGATATTGCACCCGGAGAAAATGGACAGAGCTCATATGCCCTGTCCATTTTCATTGCAGAAAAAAAACCTTGTATTAGCTTAAATGATATTATATCTCGACTTTAACACTTGTCTTTCTAAAAATGAGTCCGCGAATGTTGCGCAGCAACGAATCGCGGACTTTATGATATGAAATAAAGTTGTAGTGATATGTGTTATGTTTTGACAGCAGC
>WQUY01000067.1 GCA_009781855.1 Oscillospiraceae bacterium
ATGATATCATAAAATATATGGATAGCCATGCTGCAAACCGCGCAAACGAAAGTACCGCCGACTAAGGCATCATAACCTGAAAATGTCGAGCAGACTTTTAGTTTGACAGTAATAAACCATTAATAGGCACAAACAGACGGTCACAGAGCGTGTCCGTCTGTTTGTGTCTGCCATAAAAATAAAATCAACCAGCACCATCTTGCCAATCTGAAATGCCGATTCCCCTAAGCGAAATCACGAATCACGATAAAAATATATCGAAAAACGATAAAAAACTATTGCAAATCGATAAATCATGTGTTAAACTCCATTTGTAATTCAGAAAAGCGGAGGAAAAATCTATGTGGAATGATTCAAAATCCCTGGTGTTAAGCAAAATTTGTGTTGTAATATTTTTTGTTTTGCTGGTGGTATGTGCAATTTTGGCTCCCAGACTTGTTGCCAGACTGATGTTAATGTCTTTGCAAGCTAATGCAGTCGGAAGTGCGATATTCCTCACAACCATTTATGTCGGATTTGTTCCAGCTGCGACCTTGCTACTCCTCATCTATATTTTTCTGCACCGAATTTCAATAGGCAGGGTGTTTGTCAAAGAAAACATTGCTTGCTTAAGATACATTTCATGGTGCTGCTTTGCTGGCGCTTTGATTTGTATTGCATCGGGGCTTTATTATGTGCCTTGGTATGCCATAGGCGTTGCCGGGGCGTTTATGGGCATTGTCGTTCGTGCGGTTAAAGATGTCTTTACAAAAGCTGTATCGCTTCAAGATGATGCCGAACTAACGATATAGGAGGTCAATCTATGTCAATAAGAGTCAATTTAGATATGCTTATGCTCAAACGAAAGATGTCATCCGGTGAGCTTGCTGCGCACATTGGATTGAGTCAGGCAAATTTATCAATATTAAAGACTGGCAAAGCAAAGGCCATCAGATTTTCGACACTTGAAGCGATCTGTAAGGCATTAGATTGCCAACCCGGGGATATCTTGGAGCATGTTAGTGATTAGGCAGAAGATTAAAAGGGACGAATGATTTCGCCCGTATTGTAGCGTATAAAAAACAGTAAGTGGAGGACTTAGAACCATGGAAATGAACGAAGCCAACAACTTGCAATCGATTGAGCAATCGCAATGGCATAATCAGACACCCATACATAAAGAAGAGAACAAATTTAAGCCTGGCATGACCGATTTCATTTTTGCCCTTGTTGCTTTTGTGCTGGGATATTTATTTTCGCGTTGGGTTTGGTTTGCTTGGCACGGTTGGGGTGTGACGGTATTTACGACGGTATATTTGTTGACAACTACTTTATACCTATACAAAAAGGCAGCGCTGAAACTCAGCGGAGCCACAATCTTTTGGCTTGCTGTTACTTGGCTGACCGGCGCGTCTTACGCATTGTGGGACAATGCAGGAATTGCAGGATATCGCAGTCTCTTCCTTTTTTGTTTTGCAGTGTATTACATTCTCGTAGCATCAGGGTGCACGATTCTGGGAAGGACGAGCAATTACTTGCTCATTGATGGGCTCAGATCTGTTATAATTATTCCGTTTCGCAATATTTTTAATCAATATGTGAGCTTTTCAGCTTTGGCAAAAGGAAGCAGGCGAGGAAAGATTATGCCTGTATTGCTCGGAGTTATTGTTTCGCTGATATTGGCGTCAATTATAATACCGCTCTTGGAAACTGCCGATGCAGGCGGGTTTGGAATGGTTTTGAATTTTATCAGACCGACATTTAATATAAGATTTGAGCAGGTGCTCTGGATTATCTTTGCAATACCTTTTGCGGCCTATATATATGGGCTTGTGTCAGGAACGGCGCATAAGAAAGGTACAGATGCAATTAAACCTGAATCTGTGGAAAGGACAGTTGCAACATTGAGATTTCTGCAGTCAACTACGGTGTACATAGTACTTGGTGTTGTATGTGCGGTGTATCTTTTGTTCATTTTCAGCCAGTTGCCGTATTTCTTCTCGGCATTTACCGGGGTAAGACCCGAAGGGTGGCGGATTTATTCAGAGTTTGCCCGACATGGTTTTTTTGAACTTTGCTGGATTGCGGCAATAAATCTATCGTTGCTGACCGCTTCAAATCTATGCAGCAAGAAGCTGAGAATCCAGTCGCGTGTTTTAAAGATATTCAACATTGCGCTTGCGGTTATAACTTTGGTTCTGATTGCAACTGCGTTTAGTAAGATGGCTCTTTACATCGGCGCTTATGGGTTGACGATGCGTAGGTTGTTGCCTTGTGTCTTTATGATATTTCTGGCAATAGTTTTTGCTGCGTTGATCGCTCTTCAAAAATGGCAATTTTCAATCGTAAGACTCTCAGTTTCTGTTGGTGCAATTATGCTGGTCATAATGTGTTTGTCAAATCCGGATGCAATGGTTGTGCGTTATAATGCAAACCGGTATCTGGATGGGACACTCAACAGGTTTGACACTACAATTGCTTGGCGGGCAGGCAGTGCGGGAGTGATGGCGGCAATTGACGTTATGAACGGTTCGGATGATGGCGTGCTTCGGAATGAGTTGCGTCACTATATAGCGTCACATAGTAGACCTTGGGGTGAAAATCATACGATTAGCCTCGAAAGATTTCGTGCCAGGCAGGCTGTTATTGCGGGTGGATTTATGCCTGTTGCGCCCACGCCACAGCGTTAGGGTGGTTTAGAGATTAGACCTGTTATGAAAACTACTTTCATTGACTTTTGCGGCAAATAAGGATAAAATAATACTTATTAAGAGATACTATTTAGAGATACAATGAAAGTTGGCGAGAAGGCGTGGGATTAAGAGGAATTATTGCCATCGCTGTGTGCAAAATTCTATATTATATTGGAAAACAAGTGGGCAAAGGCAGTAGCTTGCCCGGTCATATTGCGCTAAAAATCTACCCGGGAGTGCTGCAAAACCTTAAACTGCCAAAAAACATCATTGCAGTGACCGGGTCGAATGGAAAAACATCGACAGCGGAGCTTGTTGCTCATGCATTGGAGAAAAATGCAATGAGTGTCGGATGGAATCATGAAGGCTCAAACCAAACAGAAGGTGTGGCTACGCTACTGCTTCGTATGGCTACACTTTGCGGAAAGGTCAAGCGGGACGCATTGGTTCTGGAATGCGATGAGCGTTATGCCAGAAAGATATTTGCGGCGGTCAGGCCGTCGGCTTTGATTGTGACAAACCTTTGTCGTGATCAACTTTCACGAAACGGACACCACGAATTCATACAAGATTGTATACGCTCGGCAATTGAAGTTTGCCAAGAAAGCGTTAACAAAACGGTTGCCACAGGTGTGGTTTCCAAGTCGCAAGACACTAGAGCATATGCGCCTATATCTGCAACAACGCTTGTGCTAAACGCAGATGATCCATATGTCGCCGCACTTGCACTTATCAAAGGGAGCAATTGTGATACAGGCGATAAAGTGGATGAAACCTCAGAAACAATGAAAGCTATGGACAGAGCAAAAATTCTTTGGTTCGGCGTAAGCAAGCAGGTAGTTTCAGGCAACTCCGACACCTTGCACCCTAGCAATCCATATCAATATGACGACGGTGCATTTTGTCCCATCTGTAAAGGACGCATGACCTACGATTACCGCATTGCAGCACATTACGGGAGGTACAGTTGCAGCAAGTGCGGATTTGCGCATCTTACACCAAATTTTGAAATAACAAGAATTGACTATCAAACAGGCGCGACCGCGATTGAGTTGACAGGTGCTACCCACAATTGCAGTAGACCAACCCACGGCTCTTGCCCCTGTGCCATCAAGACTCGGCTGAGATTCCCAAGCCTGGTTGGCGCATATAATCTTGCGGCAGCAATTGCAGCGGTGACCACTACAGGCATTTGCGCGCAAGACGCGGCACAGGCAATGGACGACTATGAACTCAAAGGCGGACGCACCATAACTTTTTCGGTTGGTGGTCAAGATGGTACGCTACTGATTTCAAAACATGAGAACTCATTATCATACAATCAAAATATGGCGCTCATAGTTTCGCAGCAAAAGCCATGTACAGTTGTTGTGGTGGTTGACGCTATAAGCCGAAAGTACTATACTAGTGAAACATCATGGCTCTGGGATATTGATGTAGGGATTTTGGCCGATGATAACGTGAAAAAAGTTGTGCTTGTTGGGCGTTATGTGCATGAGCTTTTGGCGAGATTTTCGCTGTCAGAAGTAGCGCAAAGCAAAATTGACCATGTCGAGGATTTGAGCAAACTTTACGAGTACTTAGTCAAGAACAATGCACACGAGATATATGCGTTGACTTGTTTTTCAGATAAAGCAAAATTATTAAAAGTGCTGGATAATTAAGTAGTGTGGGGAGCGGCTGTATGTCTCATAAACCTGAGCGGCAATTGAGTATTCTGCATCTATATTTTGACCTAATGAACCTTTACGGTGACTGGGCGAATGTCGAAGTATTAGCTTTAGCGCTTTCTGCCCGTGGATTTAGAGTCAATATTGGCAAAAAGAGCGTGGGGGACGAGATTGATTTCGGCGCTTATGATTTTGTATATATCGGGAGCGGCACGGAACAAAGTTTGATTGCCTGCATTTCGGATATAATGAATTACAAAGACTCTTTGACCAAATGCATTGAAAATGGAACTCATATTTTAGCGACCGGGAACGCACATGAGCTGTTTGGCCGTACAGTCACGGAAAGCACCGGGATTAAACATGAAGCGGTGGGATTGCTGGATTTTGAAACAATTCAGGGGAGAGGCAGAATTGCCGGTGATTGTGTGTGCAAACCTTCGTTTATGCAAGAAAAACTTGTGGGATTTATAAATAGAGCCAGTGAGGGTCAGGTTGGAGATGTTGAAAGACCATTCATTCTTGAGCTTGGCCCCGGAGCAAATGACAAGTTAGACAAAGAGGGCATCATGTACAAAAACCTATTGGGTACGTATATTACCGGCCCGGTTTTAGTGAGAAATCCGCCTTTGTTGAGGTATTTTGCGGATAAGCTTATGGGAAACAGTTCGGATGCTGAGAGTCATTTGGGCACTGACGCTTTTTTTGCTCATCAGGAACTTGCATATAAAATGGCGCTTTCCGAACTGTGTGCCCGTATTGGTAAGACTAACTGAGGTTCAATTAGTATGTTGCAAGGAGGTGTTTGGTATAGATTAACAAATAGTTCATAAGATTTACGGAACATTTGCGTATTATAGTCGTCTGAAATAGCGAAACCAGTAATAATAAAATTGGAGGACAAAAAATCATGAAAAAGGCACTAATTATAATCATGGTTGCAGCAATTATGACTGCATCCCTGGCAGGGTTGGCTTCAGCCAATACTGAAGAAGCAGCAAGCCCATATTATCTTTCCGTAACTGGAACGATCGTTGCAGTTGAAGATCTGGAAGAGGGTTTCCGGGTGGAAATCGCAACTCCGGATGCTGACCGTGAAAGCAGAGCTTTTCTGAACATCACAGATAGGACAGTATTCCCATTTGAAGAGGAGCTGAATGTAGGTGATGCAGTAACGGCTTACTATCTGGCAAACGCTCCCATGATTCTGATTTACCCGCCGCAATACAATGCTGCAGTTTTGGTAAACGGAAAACCCGCTGATCAAGATGTCCGCGTTGACCGTTTCTTCTCAATGGATGGCCAAGACGGGCTATATCTTGCACAGGGCGGAGACCTTGCTTTCCGCGTCGATGAAAATACGGAAATCATCCTTGCAGACGGACAAGACTTCTCCGATGGTCAATTTGATGGCAGACGCATTATTGTAATCTACGGCCCATCAACAAGGAGTATTCCGGCGCAAACTACAGCAATCAAACTGATTGTGCTCTTTGAAGATGCGGTAACAGGCCCATTGCCGATAGATCCGGACCAGGGAGGCACGCCTATTCAAACACTTCCGGCACCCATTTTCCCTCCGGATGAAAATATAGATGCAACCGGTTGGCCAATCCTTGTAAACGGAACAAGCGTCAATGCACCAGCTGTATTCCAGACAGATGCAGGTATCATTATGGTTCCACTCAGAGCAACTGCTCAAGCGCTTGGGTATGATGTCAACTGGGATGCAACGCTTCGTAGCGTAAGACTTGGTGCGGCAATTCACGCATGGATTGGAAATACAGAAGTCCATGTAGGCAGAATGGCACCTCAAACCCTTACAACAGCTCCAGTTCTTGTAGATGGCACAACATTTGTACCGCTTGACTTTTTCAGAGTGATTGGCGTGAATAATGCATATGCTTTCGAAGGACAGATTGTGCTTGATACAGTAAACGAACCCATGGAATAAGATTTCTGTATCGGATTCTTGAAGCATGATACTTGTGTAGAAATTTAAGAAAATCCACGCGCCGACATGCTAATCAGCATGTCGGCGCGTGGCTATCATCTCAGTGAAAATCTCAAACGAGAAAACCCGGCTAAGCCGGGTTTTCTCGTTTGAGCTATTTCTTACTCGAACTCGTCTGCATATTCTCCGCCAACACCAAGTCTTTTTTCGTCGATTCTTGCTTTGATATCAACAAAAAAGTCTGCAATTTCATTCCTGAAGAGGTAAATTGCTGTGACTGCAGCGGCCACGGTTACAAATCCGCAAATTGCGTAGACAAGAATTTTGTTATTTCCCTTCATTTCGACAACTCCTTAATTATTAAATTATCCGCGTGTATCCAATTGTACACCAATTCTCGCAAAAAAACAACTGCTTTTTTACTATATGTATGTTATAATGCCACACGCAATGTTACTGCTTTGGCTCAACCTGTAAACGATACAAAAAGGTCTCGTCATTGTGGCTCGGAGGCCGCAATGATGGGAGGAAGCGAAACTGTAACTACACACAATTCATCTTCTGGAGGAACACATGGACACCGAGGCAACACCTACACTAACCCCAAAACTACTGATGACACTTGCGTTTATGGCGCTCGGCATAACACTTTCGATTGTCACCCCATTTGACAATCTGGATAATCAAGGACATATCATGCTTGGCTCAATAATAGCAGGCCTCGCCGCTTGGGTATTTCGCCCTGCCGGTGGAACAATGATTGCAGGTGCAGCAATCATTATATTGGGCGGTTTGTTTGCCGGTTTACCTATAAACGAATTGACCATTGGGTTTTCCGGTGCTTCACTTTGGCTTTTTATCCCGGCCATGTTCATCGGCTCATCGTTGCGCAACACAGGCTTGGGAAAGAGAATTGTTTTAGCGCTGTTTAAGCGATTTAATTTGACTTATGCAAGAATTCTCGGTGGATGGTTTGTCGTGAGTCTACTTTTTTCGGTAATAACGCCTCTGGCTACAGTACGCTTCCTCATGCTGACGCCAATCGCAGTGAGTGTGGCGGATGCTTGTCTTTTGGAGAAAGGCAGCAAAGGCCGGTCTCTTATTGTTATTTCTTGCTGGACTTTCAGCATATTCCCCTCGATAGCCTGGCTAAATGGTTCGCTATTCGGCCCTGTTTTTACAAATTTCCTACCCGAGGGGCCAATGCGTGACATGGCCACTCCCGAAACATGGTTTCTTGTTATGGCTCCTTGGTTGCTTTTTAGCATAGTGTTTGTTGTTGCACTCTACTTCGTTTTAAAGCCGGAGCAGAAGCTGGATATTCCAAAAACAAAGGTCTGTCAACTATATGATGATTTGGGTCCTATGGGCAAAAAAGAAAAGGGTTGCCTAATCTCACTGATATTTCTCCTCACTTGCCTTGTGTTGCAAACATTTCTGCCTTTTACTGCAAATCATGTGTTGCTGGCCTCACTGGTGTTGATGCTGTTTCTTGGCGTTCTTTCAACGACAGATATTTCAGTAAACGGAAACTGGGATGTCATCGTATTTTTCGGCATGATGCTGAGCTTTACAAATATCTTTTATATTTCCGGGCTTACAGCATGGCTAACCCCATACTTGGCATTCATTATTCAGTCTATTACATTTTCCCCTTTGTTTTTTGTGCTTGCCCTATTCGGAATTTGCGTTATCCTGAGATTTTTTGATGTCGCTCAAGCATGGATAATTGCTTCTATTTTCTCGCTTGCCACACCGCTTCTGTATAGCAACTATGGTATTCATCCTCTGGTTTCCACTGCAGTGTTTATAAGCGCCTCCTGCCTCTTTTTCTTCCGATATGCGCAAGCGTGGGTGGTGCAAGTCGAATCCGTATGTGGTGACGGCGGTTGGAATCCGAGCCATTTGCAAAAGGCGTCGATACTTTATGTGTGCCTTTCCGTAGTCCATCTTGTTTTTTCAAGATTTTATTGGGGGCTTGTTGGAATTCTATAACTATGGTATCCTTATAACTTATAGTACTCATTGCCAAAATACCTGCTAATTATTGGGAGTAAGTTTATGGATAATTCGTCACGCCGAAGTCTGCGATTACCGTTTCCTTATGCACTAATGCTTGCGATAAATCTTGGATTTCTGGCCTTTGCGTTTTTTCTTGATAGTCCGGCAAATCTTCTGGAAGGCTTTATCACAATAATTACTTCCCGTGCAATTCTCGTTACCGATTTCTTTGCAATCGGAGGCAAGGGTGCAACCCTTGTTAATGTTTCGCTTGTTGGCATTTCAAGCATTATCATGCTTGTTGCGTCCAAAGCAAAACCGAGCGGCGCAACGATTATGGCGCTTTGGGTGACCGCGGGATTTGCTTTTTTTGGCAAAAACGTCTACAACATGATTCCGCTCACATTCGGGGTTTGGCTCTTTTCGAAATATAAGAAAGAGCCTTTTTCTAACTACTCCCTAGCGTCATTGCTGGTCGCAACACTATCTCCGATAGTAAGTGAACTGACATTTCTGGGTGCATTCAGCGTTCCCGTTGAAATTGCCATTGGCATCTTATCAGGCTTTGTAATAGGCTTTATTTTTCCGGCAGTTTCTGCACATATGGTTAGAATGCACAGCGGTTATGATTTATACAGCATGGGTTTTGCCGGTGGCCTAATCGCTTTGATTTTTTCTACGAGTGCAAACAGTTTTGGTCTTTCATTGGCGCCTGTCAGCATCTGGAGTTATGGCAATAATTTGGTCATGTCGATTTTCATGTATTCTGTTTCGCTCACGTTGATTCTCAGCGGTATTTTCTACGAGGGTCCCAAAAATGCGTGGCGTGATTACTGCAAATTTTTTAGTCACTCCGGGCGTCTGATTACCGACTTTTTCTTCCTTTACAAAACCCGAATCTATATAAATATGGGTGTTCTTTGCGCATTTGCCACAACTGTAACCCTGCTCATCGGAGCAGAGCTTAACGGCATTGCGGCAGCAGGAATATTTACAATGGTTGGTTTTGCTTGTTTCGGCAAACATATGAAAAATGTACCTCCTATTCTCATTGGGGCAATTTTGTCCGCATATCTCAACGTCTGGGATTTCACTGCGCCCGCTAATGTCGCGGCGATTTTGTTCTCAGCTGCCCTTGCACCAATAGCCGGTCAGTTTGGTTGGCTTTGGGGTATCGTCGCAGGGTTTCTGCATGTCAGTGTCGCTATGCATGTTGGTGAAATCAGTGGTGGAATGAATCTATACAACAACGGATTTGCCGCAGGCTTCATAGCTATGTTTCTGCTTCCAATCATAACATTGTCTGAAAGGATGAGGAAAAGACATGAGGATTAAATTCGAAAAGACGATGAAAATAGCCAGCGAATTGCTGTCATACTGCCATCGTATGGGTGCATCAGAGTTTCATTTAGATATAACTGAGGGTAACCATGCGGTCTCTCTTGTAATTCGTGCAAAACCTGAACATATAACGATAGAGGCGATGGAACGTCTGCGCATCGCTCTTGAGGCTCCGCGTCAAAGAGAGATAGAACAAGATTATTGGGAGCTTATGGGTGAGGTTGAGGGCAGCTCAGAGATGACCTTGCTTGGTATGTTATGCGATGAAACTTCGGTTGTGTATGAGGGTGATGAGCTTACCATAACCCTGGTAAGGTACGATTAATAAAAATACAAATGATATAGAGGGTATGTTACTTACTTATATAGTTTCACATGCAGATAATGATAAAACTGTATACTCGGTTCTGCGCAGGGAGCTTAGAATCTCTGCGACGATGTTGCGTCGACTTAAAAAAGCCGATGCGATAGTTGTTTCTGGGAAGTCAGTTTTTACTAATTACAAGCTTTCGGCCGGAGAGGTTGTGGAAGTTGATATAAGTGCAGCAGAACCGCTGTGCGACAACTTGCCTGAGGACGGAAAAGTTGATGTTCTGTTTGAAAATGACGGACTTTTGGCAGTGAACAAACCTTCGGGAATATTGGTGCATCCGTCCAGAGCAAGACATACCGGAACTTTGTCGAACTTTGTTGCGGGATATTTGCAAGATAAAAGGGCAGTTTATCTGTCCGGTCACTTCAAAACAGATGAACCAGCCCACGGCATTGATCCATCTTGCCACGCTGTGAACAGGCTGGATAGAGATACGAGCGGCGTTGTACTTTTTGCGAAGAACAGCTATATGAAATCACTTGCATCCGATGCACTATCGTCACCGGACACAAAGAAAGAGTATCTGGCACTTACATTCGGAGAGATGCCGGAGCGGGGTGTCATTGATGCGCCAATAATTCGATTTGAAGAACGCAACATGCTCAGGATTGTGTCGCCGGAGGGGCAACGAGCAGTGACGTATTTTGAGACTTTGGGTATTATAGGGGCTGGAGAGCGCAGCTTTTCGCTTGTTAAGCTGAGGCTTGAAACGGGTAGAACGCACCAGATACGTGTCCATTGTCTGCACATAGGGCATCCAATTTTAGGAGATAGACTCTATAGTAGCGATCAGTCATCTGCTTTATCCCGGGATTTGGGGGTTGAAACGCAGGCGTTACATGCGCAAACGCTTGCGTTTTCTGAGCCGCTGACTGGGCAGCGTATAGAAATCAGAGCGCCGTGGAGCAGCAAAAATTATGCTTGCATTTTGCCACAGGATATGCTAGCATACTTAAGCTAACGTAGCGGAGTGTAGTTGCTAAAGTCCTTTCGTAACTCGACGCAAAGCCCAGCGTAGCGGGTTTGTGTCGAAGAGGAGGAGCAACGAAATGTAGCGAATGTTCGCCGCAAGGCGAACGAAGCGGAGTGTAGTTTGCTAACGTACCCCTCGTAACCCAAAATTGAGCCCAACGAAGTGGGTCGATTTTGGAGAGGAGGAGCAACGAAATGTAGCGAATGTTCGCCGCAAGGCGAACGAAGCGGAGTGTAGTTTGCTCCGACGAGGCCCAGTAGTTCAGTTGGTTAGAACGCCAGCCTGTCACGCTGGAGGCCGACGGTTCGAGTCCGTTCTGGGTCGCCAAATTAAATCAGCGGCGCTTGCCGCACATGCTTTCGTAGCTCAGTAGGCAGAGCACTCCCTTGGTAAGGGAGAGGTCGGCAGTTCGAATCTGCTCGAAAGCTCCAGTGCAACCCGCATGGCTACTAGCTTTGCGGGTTTCCTTATGGTTGCGTAACGGGTACAAATTATGCTCGATTTTAACGGGTAAGGTACAAATAATTATGGAAGTGCTCCACCATCGAATTTTTCGTCTTTAGGATTTAATGACCCCACTTTAAAAGCGAGGTCATTTTTTTCATTTGAGTCGTGAATTTCGGACTAGACATCGCGTTCGCTTTTCTTGGATTTTTTTGGTGTTGGTTTGGACGCAGCTTCGGCTTTTTTCTCTGCATCTTCAAGTTGTTGTTTCATACTTGGTTTCTTGACCGGATGTTGCTTTACAATGTCATCACTTTTGAACAGATCGTTGATTTTTGACATCTGGTCATGCGCGGTAGAGCCGATAACATGAGAATATGTATTCAGCGTAAGAGTGACATCGGCATGACCGAGAACATCTTGTACTACCTTTGCCGGAACATCTGCTTCAAGCATTCTCGTGGCAAAAGTGTGCCCATACGGTATAATAAGACTAAATCCAAATATCCCAGTAAACTCAAGGGTTGCAGGGGTTGGGTATAGTCTTTTTCCATTATTATCCCAAACAAAAATGGGGCAGAAATCAGACCGCAAAAATGGCTATGTATCATTAGAGCTAAAATTTTTGCCCCGAAAAGGAGGACAAGTATGGGCAAAGTTTTGGCAATCACAAACCGCAAGGGC
>WQUY01000068.1 GCA_009781855.1 Oscillospiraceae bacterium
CACGTGCTCTGTAGTGTGCCACTGTTTCGAACTCATTATATCACAGCCTATCTAAAGAATGTTAGTTTAGCTTTAATGAATTATTTGTGCCGCCGCAGGGCGGCGGAATGGAGACAATTATGAGCAAACAATTAGTTCTTGTCATTATGGACGGGTATGGGCTTGCCCCAAAATCGCAGGGTAATGCTGTAACGAATGCCGATACCCCGGTGCTTGACGAGCTGTTTAAAACTTATCCGCACACAACACTTTCTGCATCAGGCGAAGATGTTGGATTGCCCGATGGCCAGATGGGTAACAGCGAGGTGGGCCATACCAATATTGGGGCAGGACGGGTTGTATACCAGGATTTGCCTCGGATATCTCGCGATATAAAAATGGGTACCTTTTTTGAAAATGAGGTACTTCTGAGTGTGGTGTCGTCTGTCAAAGCGTCGGGTAGTGCACTGCATTTGATGGGTTTGGTTTCGCCCGGAGGTGTTCATAGCCATATTGAGCATCTGTTTGGGCTTTTGGAACTTGCTAAGCGAAACGGACTGTCCAAAGTCTATATACATTGTTTTATGGATGGACGTGATGTAGCGCCTGATTCTGGTGTTGAGTCCATCAGGGTACTTTTGGATCAGATTAAATCGCTTGGTGTGGGAAAAATTGCGACGATTATGGGGCGATTTTATGCAATGGATCGCGACAATCGTTGGGAGCGTGTTGCGCTTGCATATAATGCCATGGTGCTGGGGCAGGGTGATTTTGAATCTGATCCGGTAAAAGCTGTACTTAACTCCTACGATGCCAAAGTATATGATGAGTTTATAGAGCCCGTAATCTGTGATAAAGATGGGCTCATCAGACCGGGAGATGGCGTGATTTTCTTTAATTTCAGACCGGATAGGGCGAGGGAAATCACACGTGCATTTACCGAGCCTGAATTTAGCGGGTTTGAAAGGGAAAAGGGATATTTTCCTGTGACATTTATATGCATGACTCAGTATGATGAGAAAATCCCGAATGTCAAAGTGGCTTATCCCCCTGATTTTCCGAAACAAACTTTCGGTGAATATATCAGCGAGCTGGGTTTAAAGCAGCTGAGAATAGCGGAAACTGAAAAATATGCGCATGTGACGTTCTTTTTTAACGGTGGTGTTGAGCAGGCCTTTCCCGGCGAGGAGCGGATTTTGATACAGTCTCCAAAGGAGTTTTTGACGTATGATTTAGTTCCTGAGATGTCGGCGTATAAAGTTGCCGAGGCTGTCTGTAAGGAGATTGTCTCTGAGCAGTATGATGTGGTCATCGTGAATTTTGCCAACTGTGATATGGTAGGGCATAC
The DNA here is from genome assembly GCA_009781855.1 of Oscillospiraceae bacterium. Taxonomy (GTDB): domain Bacteria; phylum Bacillota; class Clostridia; order Oscillospirales; family Oscillospiraceae; genus WRMH01. The sequence continues at coordinate 1,328 of WQUY01000068.1, forward strand.
GGGTGACTATGAGGCAGCGATTAAAGCTGTGGAGGTTGTTGATGCCTGTGTAGGGAAAATTGTGGCGGTGGTCAAGCAGGTTGATGGATACCTGCTTGTGACGGCAGATCACGGCAATGCCGATGAAATGCTGCAAACAGACGGCATACATCGTCACACAGCACACACTACAAATCCTGTGCCTTTTATCATCTGTGGTGCTGATGTGCAATTAAAATCAAGCGGCATACTTGCCGACATTGCACCGACGATTTTAGATATGTTGGGGCTGAAGAAGCCTGCGCTCATGACCGGGGAGAGTTTGGTTATAAAGTAACATTTATATATTACACAAAAAAGGAGTTAATTATGAAAGACTATTTGGAAATCATTGATGTAACCGGCCGTGAGATTTTGGATTCGCGGGGAAATCCCACTGTTGAGTGTGACATAACCCTTTTGGATGGTTCCGTGGGACGTGCTATGGTTCCGTCCGGAGCCTCGACCGGTCAGTTTGAAGCGTGTGAATTGCGTGATGGAGATAAATCCAGATATTTAGGCAAAGGGGTTTTACAGGCGGTGGACAATCTCAATGATGAGATTGCGGATGCGCTCGTTGGCCAAAATGCTTTGGATCAGGTAGCTATTGATAAGATGTTGATTGAGTTGGATGGTACGTCCAACAAATCGCGACTGGGTGCAAATGCGATACTGGGTGCATCTATTGCTGCTGCGCGAGCTTCTGCGGAGTCATTAAAAATCCCCTTGTATCGCTACATCGGCGGGGCAAGCGCTCATGTTTTGCCGGTGCCGATGATGAATGTTCTAAACGGTGGGGCTCATGCAGCAAACAGTGTCGATTTTCAGGAATTTATGATTATGCCGGTGTCGGCTAAGTGTTTTCGTGAAGCGGTGCGTATGAGTGCTGAGGTTTTTCACGTGCTAAAGAAAGTGATACCGCCGTCGGGTGTGGGTGATGAGGGTGGTTATGCCCCTGATTTGGCGGCGGATGAAGATGCGCTGAAGGCGTTGATGGAAGCAATCGACAAAGCGGGTTACAAGGCGGGAGAAGATTTTATGATCGCTATGGATCCGGCAGTTTCTGATTGGTTCCAAGAAGATGGCAAATATCATCTGCCTAAAAGAGGCACAGTCATGACTCCCGAAGAGATGGTGGATATGTGGGTTGAATTGGTTGAAAAATATCCGATTATTTCTATTGAGGATGGTATGGCAGAGGATGATTGGGACGGTTGGAAGCTGATGACAGAGCGGTTGGGTCATAAAATTCAAATCGTAGGTGACGATTTGTTTGTGACCAACTCACAAAGGCTAAAGAAAGGCATAAATCTTGGTGTTGCCAATTCAATACTGATTAAAGTCAATCAAATCGGAACGCTTACTGAAACGCTTGATGCAATCCATACGGCAAACAGGGCAGGTTATACGGCGGTTATATCGCATCGCTCAGGGGAAACCGAAGATACGACGATTGCCGACATTTCCGTTGCACTAAACGCAGGGCAAATAAAGACCGGGGCGCCATCAAGAAGTGACAGGGTTGCAAAATACAACCAGTTGCTGAGGATTGAAGAGGAACTTTGTGAAGCTGCGGTATACCCGGGAATGGATGCATTCTTTAATATCAAAAAATAAGTTGCAGTTTCGCAGGGTACTGTAGCAAAAATAGTATTACTGCATCAAAACATGGAGCCGCAAACATTGACAAGTGCAACAAAATATGGTACTTTGTTGCGTAACAAAACAAAGTTGAGGTTTAAATTATGAATAGAATTGTGACGATGGAAACACGCGATCTTAGCTCATTGACAGATGGTGGATGCGGAGAATGTCAGACATCCTGCCAGTCTGCGTGCAAGACGTCTTGCGGAGTGGCTAACCAGCAGTGTGAGCATCATGATGCAAATTCTGAGCGTTAAGTAATCCAAGAGATATTTAAAATAATAGCAGCGAGCCGGTTGATTTTTCCGGCCGCTGTTGTTGTATTGAGAGGGTAAAAAGAGTTATGATTCATTGTTTTAAACTTGGTGGTATCAATATCGTGCTGGATGTAAATAGCGGATCTGTTCACAAGGTTGACGATGTTGCATATGATGCAATCAGCATGTTTGAAATAAGCAGCAAGGAAGAAATAGTCTGTAGTCTTAAATCAAAATATGAGGGTCTTACTGATGAGGATGCAAATGAACTGTTTAGCGAAATAGAGGGTCTGAAACAATGCAACAAGCTTTTTTCGCCAGATAAGGTAGCGTCCGTAGCGGCAGGTAGGCAAGTCGGAAGCTTAAAAGCAATGTGTATGAATGTAGCTCATGTATGCAATATGGAATGCTCATATTGTTTTGCAGGCCGGGGAGCATATGGTGCGGGTGAGGGTCTTATGAGCCTGGAGGTCGGAAAGCGTGCGATAGACTTTCTTGTTGAACATTCAGATGGACGCAAGAATTTGGACGTAGACTTCTTTGGTGGAGAGCCGCTTTTAAACTTTGAAGTCGTAAAAGATATTGTGAAGTATGCGCGTACAATTGAGCAGGGGAGCGGCAAAAAGTTTCGTTTTACGCTGACCACAAATGGGCTGCTGATTGATGAGGATGTTATTGATTTTGCTCATCGCGAGATACACAATGTAGTACTGAGTTTAGACGGGAGGCCCGAAACTAATGACATGCATAGAAAAAGCCCAGAGGGTATGGGCAGTTATGATTTGATTTTGCCGAAGTTGCAAAAGATGGTCAGCGAGAGAAGAGGCAAAGGATATTACATAAGGGGTACGATTACCTCAAAAAATCTCGATTTTGTAAATGATATCTTGCATGTAGCTGATTTAGGATTTGCGGAGATATCGTTTGAGCCGGTTGTTGCAAAGGACGAAGAGCCATACAGTTTGCGCATGGATGATCTTCCGAAACTGAGCGGGCAATATGAAGCTCTGGCTGTAGAAATGTTAAAGCGCAGAAAAGAGGGCAGAGGTTTCTCGTTTTATCATTTTAATATCGATCTTACCGGCGGGCCGTGTGTACATAAGCGTATCGCAGGCTGCGGTGTTGCTGCAGAATATGTGGCGGTTACACCAAGCGGAAGTTTATATCCTTGCCACCAATTCGTAGGTGATGAGCAGTTTGAATTAGGTGATATTTGGCGTGGTATTACCAATGGTGCGCTTCGTGATGAGATTGGAAAGTGGAACATTTATTCTCGTGAAGAGTGTGCTGGGTGTTGGGCGAAGATGTATTGTGCAGGAGGTTGCGCTGCAAATGCGTACAATGATTGCGGCTTTGTTGGCGGTGTATATGCGCTTGGGTGTGAAATTTTCAAAAAACGCCTTGAATGTGCAATTATGATGAAAGTTGCAGAGGCTTAGCCTGTTGAATCTAAAAAAGATATAAATTCATACAAAACATATGAAATATCTCCCGGCAGTTTTTTGACCGGGGGATATTTATCGCTAAATCATAGAATCTTCTGCGCTCGCATTTGGTAACTGCAAAGCTGCCCAGTCGCGTACAGGAGCTTCCGCCGCAGAATTGGATGCAATCTGTATTGCCCAATAGAACCAAGCATTTGTATCCGCATTATCGACCCATGTCTTCATATTTGCTATGTCGATATCCGCTGCTGTCCGGTTTAACATGCGATTAACCATGGTGGCAAACTCCGCTCTTGTGACATTTGCATTCGGGTTGAAGTTTCCGTAGTGGTCACCCTGCACCCAGCCGAGCGTGGCAGCTAAATGGATATGGGTTCTTGCCCAGCTGGTAGCAATATCTGGGAACATGTCCTCTGTATTGTTCAGCTGAGATTCATAGGACAAAAATCGTGTCATAACCGCGACAACTTCTGCTCGTGTCATGGGTCTGTTTGGCCTGAAAGTTCCGTCGGGAAAACCGGTCATGATTCCAGTATGATTTGCCACAGAAACAGCATTGCTGAACCAAGCGCCTCCGTTGTTCGGCACGTCAGGGAAAGGGTTTTCTTGTGTCCAGTAAGTAGCTCGTGTTTCGTCACTGATAATCCGTAAGAGAATGGTTGCCGCTTCAGCGCGGGTAATGGTTGCAGTGGGTGCGATATGGTCGCGTTCTGCGCCAATGAGGAATGCATCATGAATTTCTGTTAAAGTAATGTCTTCTCTAAAAGTCGGGTTTTGGTTGATTGGCGGCGTCGGAGGGTCGGAGGGTGTTGGGGGCGGTTGCGTAGAGGGTGTTGACGGTGGTTGCGTGGAGGAGGTCGGCGGAGGGGGTATTGTAGGTGTAAAACGTGCGTAAACTGTTTGGTCTTGTGTAATGATATCCGTCGGGTTTACTTGCATTCCGCCAATGATTTGCGTGAACCAGCCAACAAAGGTGTTGCCAGCCATAATGGGTGTTGCTGCAGCCGCAAGAGAGGCCGCAAAGGTATTGCCCGCGATTGCAGATTCCTCCTGCATGGCGGGTGTGGCTCCGAGTGCGTCGAAAGTAATGACAACCGGAACCTGTGCCCATTGGGCATAAAGGATTGTATTTGTTGTGGGAATCGTAGCTGTATCGGTAATCTCAGTTCCATCTGCTTGCGCATCAAACCAACCAAGGAAAGTATAGAATGCTTTTGTCGGTTCTGTAATTGAAGCAAGCGCGATGGCATATGCATCGCCGGGCATCTTGCCGGGGACAATTTGCATTGCAGGTGTGCCGCCTTGCGCGTCAAAAGTGATGGTGACTGTCAACGCAATCCAGTGTGCGTACAAGGTTTGATCTATCGTTTCTGTGACGATGGTATCGGCGAGAATTTGCAGATCAACTGTATAAGCAAAAGGTTGTATGCTCATTGCCGGTGTTGTAAACCAGCCAACAAATACATAACCGATTCGTGCTGGGGGCTGAATGAGAGATAGTGCATCTCCATAGAGCGCACCTGTTTCCAATGTTTTTTGTTGTCCGTCCGGTGTGCCGCCTTGGGCATCAAAGGTGATGGTAATCGTTGGGATTGGATCCCACTGGGCGTAAACTGTTCTGTCGATTGACCCCGCTGGTATGATGCTGGAAGCGGTAATTTGCGTTCCACCTGTCGCTGCGGTAAACCAGCCACGAAATACAAAGCCGTCTTGTGTGGGTGTTGTAAGTGCAGCAAGTGTAGCTTCGAAGGTGTTGCCGGAAACTCTGCCCGGCACAACCTGCAGTGCAGGCGCTCCGCTGTTAGCGTTAAAGGTAATCGTAATGGTTGGATTTGGGGTCCAGTGGGCATAAAGCGTTTGGTCGGTTGTCGCTGTGACGACCGTCGTATAGAGGACTTGCACACCTCCACTTGAAGCTGTAAACCAGCCTTGGAACAGAAAGCCGGGCAGTGTCGGTTGTATGAGTTCGGACATGGCGGTAGCGTATGTGCCGCCCGTTGTCACAGTTGCTGTTTGTGTTGGTGGTGTGCCGCTTCCGGCATTAAAGGTGACTGTGATTGGTGGGCGTGGTGTCCACTGTGCATAAAGGGTTGTATCTATCGTCGGAATTGTGTCGGAAGCGGTGATCTCCGTTCCACTTGTTGTCGCCGTGAACCAGCCGTTGAAGATAAATCCGATTTGTGTAGGCGTTATGATGGATGCAAGCGGGTCTGCGTAGGTGTTTCCGGGCACCACGCCGGGCACAACTTGCTCTGCCGAGGTACCGTCGTTTGCCGCAAAGGTGATTGTAACCGTTGGAATAGCAGTCCAGTAAGCATAGAGCGTATGATCCGCTGTCGCTGTGACAATGGTTGTATCAAGAACCTGTATGCCACCTGTTGGTTCTGTAAACCAGCCTTGGAAGAAATAGCCAGACAGTGTGGGTTCCGTAACAGCAGCCAAAGCGGCAGCGTAGGTGTAGCCGGTTGTCACAATCGCCATATCCCCGGTAGGGGTGCCATTTCCGGCATCAAAGGTGACTGTGATTGACGGATTGGGTGTCCACCAGGCGTAAACAGTCGTGTCCATAGGTGGAATCACGCTGTAGGTGGTCACACTGCTTCCACCCATGCTTTGTGGCTGAGTATACCATCCTTGGAAAGTATATCCCGGCAATGTCGGCGTTGCAATCGCAGCAAAAACCGGAGCATAAGAGGTGAGTGGTGCTAAGCCGGAGACAACTTGTGGCGAAGGTGCGCCGGTTCCGGCATTAAAAGTTACGGTGACTGTCACAGAGACCCAGTGCGCATAAAGTATTTGATTGGTTGTCGCTGTGACGATGGTGGTGGGGAGTATCTGCACACCGCTCGCATCTCCGTTTGGCGTTGTCCACCAGCCGCTAAAAACATAGCCAGGCCGTGTTGGTGGCGAGATTGCAGGCAATGCATTTCCGTAGATGTTTCCGGTTGTCACCGTTTGCGGTTGTCCATCCGGTGTTCCGCCCTGAGCGTTATAAGTGATGGTGATTGGTGGAAGTAATATCCATTGAGCGTAAAGCGTTGTATCTACCGCCGGAATAATGCTGGTTGTGGTGATCTGTGTGCCGAGGCCATTTGCTTGAGTATTCCAGCCTTGGAAGGCATAGCCAACTCTAGTTGGTGTTGTGACTGCGGCAAGTGTAGCGGCATAGCTATTGCCGACAACTCTACTGGGCACAATTTGTGTTGGTGGTGTGCCGCTGTTTGCGTCAAAAGTAATCGTGATGGTTGGGTTTGGAATCCACCAAGCATAAAGCGTTTGGTTTGTTCTCGTTGTAACGATGGAGGTCGGTAAAATCTGTACCCCGCCGCTTGTTCCGTTTGGCGTTGTCCACCAGCCGCGGAAGACGTAATTGGGTCGTACTGGAATTGTGACTTGCGCGAGCGCACTTGCATAAGTACCGGTCACCTGAACTGGCGTCACTGTTTGGGTTGCAGGTGCACCACTCTGCCCGTCAAAGGTGAGTGTAATCGGCGGTGCGTATTGGGCGACATAAGTCGTATTGTTGTCAATTGGTGTGGCAAGCACTTGCGCAGGGGTTAGCACTGTGATGCCGCCGTCTGGAGACCAGCCGATAAATCCATAGTTTGCCGTTGGTTGTGGCGTTGGTATCGGCGCGGTCGGAACGAGTGGGCTATTGGTGGTCGGAATGCTTTGCTGTGTTTGTGTGCCTGCTGGGAATGTACCGTTTGTACCTGGGGAAAATGTGACAGTCAAATACATGACCATGACACCTGCTTGTCCAAAATAGTTGATGTCTAGGTTGTTCAGCGGATTGCCGAAAACGGAACTTGTACTTGTTGTTTGGATCTGCGTACTCGGAGGGGCTACATTGCTCGGAGGAATCCGTGCGCCATTTCCGGCTACGTTGCCCGAAAAAACCACAGCAGAGCCGATGGCTAGGTTAATATAGGAGTTGGGCGGCAAGGGATTGTTGCTGGTATATTGGGCAGTGTAAATGCCGCCGCCATTAGAAGCCGCGACATTATTGCTGATTGTACCGGCGCTCATATTGATTGAGCCGGAGTTATCGACATAGATCCCACCGCCATTATTTGCGCGGTTGTTGATGATAGAACCGCCAGTAACGGTCAGACTCGCTGCCTGGAGATTGATTCCGCCGCCCAGCGAGCTAGAGGAAGTTGCCACGTTGCTCGCGATGGTTCCGCCGGAAATTGTGCCGGTTCCGTTTTGAATTGAAATTCCGCCACCATTTGTGACAGAGGTATTGCCGGAAATTGTGCCGGAATACATCGTGAATGTGCTGTTGCCGGCCAAGAGTACACCGCCGCCAACCCAATTGGTGGCATTGTTTGAAATTGCACCGCCGTTGAGAATCAATGTGCCTCCGTTATGTACATTTACACCACCGCCATAGGAGGAGCTGTTGCTTCCGGGCGCACGGCAATTTGTGATTGTACCGCCGCTGTTGATTGTAAGCGTTCCGCCGGACACATCCACTCCACCAAAAATAGCGGTTGTTCCGCCGCCCGGCCCGCTTAGTGTGACATTTTGGAGCGTTAAGCTTCCGGATGCATTAAAATGTCGCTGCCCGCTGGTTGCTTGCGTAAAAGTAAAAATTGCCCCCACCGTGCTTGTGAGCACAATGTTTTGGCCGGCAGCGATGGTGAGCGCCCCATCGGTGGCCGAGAAGCTGTTTTGCAGTTCAATCGTTGTTATGGTTCCATCGGAAGGTGCTGCTGCTATGGCAGCAGCTAGGCTGCTGTAGCTGGTGACACCAACTGTTGTTGCAGAGGCCATAAGCTTGGGCGAGAGAATGCCCACCAAAAGAGCTACGATTAACAAAAGTGATAAAAATTTTTTCGTATTCATAGTAGGCTCCTTCATACATATTAGATATATATTTATTGCCGATTCACAATCATCATATAAATATTCTACATGAAATCCCCAAAAAGTAAATACTTAATCGCTCGACCTAAGCTACCGTCAGGCGCTTGCAGACTAGTCTACCCTACTTGACTAGTCTACTGTAAAATGTTATAATTATTATCCGGTAGCATCGTGTATCTGTGCAGGGTGCATAACGCCGCTGACAAAAACAATAAAAAATTGGGAAATATGTAAAAGAAGAGCCTCGGTTTCGCTTAGACTCACTTAGATTCGCTTAGAATTTCTATCATGCAGGGGTGTGTTTATTATGCTTGAAGTATTAAGGCAAGAGAAAAAATACTTGATTAACCTCGAACAATACTATCACCTCTCGCACCGGTTTGGGAACCTCCTGAAAGAGGATAGCCACAGTAGCGGAGATGGTTATGTGGTTCGCTCTCTATACTTCGACCAGCTCGACGACAATGACTTCGAGGAAAAAATAGACGGCCTTGAGGTGCGTAAAAAGATACGATTGCGTAATTATGGCCATGATTCTGAGTCTGCCAAACTTGAAATGAAGCAGAAGCAAGGCGAACTTCAGAAAAAACGTTCTTTGACGCTCGATAAGCGGCAATCACAGCGCCTGATTAACGGAGACTACTCTGTACTCCTAGAATCCGACTCCAGCTTTGCTGGAGAATGTTTTGGCCTGATGCATATGCAGTGTTATCGCCCCAACGCTGTTGTGTCGTACAGGAGAAAGGGTTTTACGGCAGATGAAAATGACATCCGAATTACTTTCGACCATCACATAAAAGGATCAGAGTCTCATTTCGATATTTTTTCAAAAGACTTAGTGGAGAATATGATATTCGACCTGTTTTTGGTCGTTATGGAAGTGAAATTCAATGGCTTTTTGCTCAGTTACATCAAAGATATTATCAGCGAAGTCAATGTAAGTGAATTAGCGGTGAGTAAATATTGCCTTGGCAGAGCAGTCAGGAAAAATTATGTATTTTTATAAGGTGGGGGTACACAAATGAGAAACATACTATTGGATATTTTGGAACATAGCGGCGGTTTATCCGTACAAGACATTGTGCTCCGTATGGCAGCAGCGTCACTACTGAGCATCGTCATCTTCATTTCCTATTGGTTTACCCATGCGGGCACATCCTACAGCAAGAAATTTAATGTTTCCCTCGTTACACTTACCATTTTATCCTGTACCGTCATCACTGTTATTGGAAACAATATCGCCTTGGCACTGGGTATGGCCGGAGCGCTTTCTATTGTGCGATTCCGTACAGCGATCAAAGACTCCAGAGATACAACCTACATCTTCTGGGCTGTTATTGTAGGCTTGTGCAGCGGCGTAGGTGATTTTTGGACAGCGATTATCGGCAGTGGCGTGGTGTTTATCGTCATGCTGCTCATGGGAAGAGTGCGGAATGAAAATCGGATTTTGCTTATTATTAAAGCCCAAAAATCCCTGGAAAGCGAGATTGAGGGAACTGTGTTCCAGCATTTCAATATGAAGCCCGTGCTCCGTGTAAAAAATACAACCCCGGAAAGCGTGGAATTTATCTTCGAAATGGGTCGCAACACTTACAATCGCACCTATAAGAGCGAAAAAAACATCACACAGCTCCTGTATGAAAAAGATGGCGTGGAGTATGTAAACATCGTCACCCAAAATGATGAAATAAGCGGCTAAAAAACAAGATGTGGTGTAGCATAATGAGGCATAGTGTGGTGAAGTATAATGAGGCGTAGTATTATTTATTATATAGTCGGCCTTTTGGTCGTTGCCATGCTTGTTGTGAGCGTGGTGTATTTTGGGGCAAGTGATGATGTGCGGCGTTATCATCAGCACCTCGAACGCCCGAGTGAAGCAGAGCTTGGGTATTGCTTGCATTGTGATGAC
>WQUY01000069.1 GCA_009781855.1 Oscillospiraceae bacterium
GTTCATTCCCACGCGCCTCCTGTTTTGTTTGATTTGGATTTCTTACACCCATAATCATCTTAACAGGGGGTTTTTTATTTCTCAAACTTCATTTTGGCTTAGTTACAGGAATGCTTTCATAATGAGAATATATCTCATCAGCAAAGATAAATCAATACTGTAGGCACACCCATGCCATTGCTCATTGTAAATTTATTATTATTGTTTAGTTTGGACGCTTATGCTAGACTGAGCCAACGGGAGCCAAGCGCTGCCCCCCTGCAACAGGTTAAGCTGACGGGGGCAGAGGCGTGTTCAAGACTATACTGATTGGAGACAAAATGAACCAGCACAATCTCAATGAATCCTCACAGCACAAGCGGAATTTTGTTTTGTTCACCATTGCAATTTTTGCTTCATTTGCAATCTTCGGCATTGCAGACAACATCAGAGGCACGGTAATCCCACGAATTCAGGCTGAGTTTCTGCTCTCAGAGCTTCACCTGGGTCTCATGCTTGCCATAAACTCTTCCGGCTATCTGATTGGCTGTCTGATTACTGCCAGCATCGCAAAGCGTATCGGAATAAAGTATTGCCACGTACTCGGGCTTCTGCTTATTGCTATAGCCGGGGTCTGTATCTTCTTTTCTCAAAGCTTCATTATGGTGGTTGCAAGCCTCTTTCTGCTCAATTTCGCTTTCGGAATCATGGAAATCGCCGTGGGCGTCATCGCTGCAAAAACTTTTACGGAAAATACCGGCACAATGATGAATCTGGCTCATTTCGCTTTTGGCGCCGGTGCCGTATTCGCCCCGCTTATTTCCACCAGCATTATGGCCGCACAATTTGGCGATCTTGTATCCAGCTGGCGTTATGTTTATTTAATTGCACTCAGTTTTGCACTGATTCCAATGATTCCTGTTTTGATTGGGCGCTTGCAAAAATCAGACAATGCAAAGAAGAAAACCGGCGTCATGCTCATGTTAAAAAAGCCATCGGTTTGGCTTGTATTGCTGGTCTTGTTTTTTGGTGTCACCGCCGAAAATGGCATTGCCTCATGGTTTGTAACCTATCTGGAATCAGCCTACGCATTTCCAAGCGACAGAGCCGCTACATTTCTCACGCTGTATTTCGTAGCCTTTACGGTTGCAAGGCTCATTATCGGCCCATTTATTGATAGGTTCGGGTTTATCAACTCTCTCATTGTCGCTACTGCTTTCTCCGGAGTCATGATTACACTAGGGGTCGTTTTTGGCGAGGGCGGTGCTCCGCTTATCATTCTGGCCGGAATAGGCATCGCGCCCATATTCCCGACGGTTATGGCCGTCATTGCCAAGCTTTTTTCAGATACCATTGAGCTTGCAATGACGGCAATCATGACGATGATTGGGATTATGACCATTCCCTCAAACCTCATGATTGGCGGCATCATCCGTCAAGCGCGGGTATCTTTCACCGCTTCGTACGGGCAGGATGGGGTTGCAATGGCTTTTTCTGCCGGGTTTTTGATTTTTGGCACAAGCTGTTTTATCGCATGTATATTTACGTTGGTATTGAGGCAAAGGCAAAAGAAAGCAGGAAAATTGGTATAATGCCGGCGGGACATCACTTGTGATGTACAGATGCTTGTGGTAGAATATCCCTCAACTAAAAGGAGTTGACATTTTGGATAACACAAAAACAAAGAAAACCCGGCAGATCATCATTTTGGCAGCGGCAATGTGTTCTTCCGTGCTGTGGGCCGCCAATCTTCCTGCAACCAGATTTATTTTACAGTTTTATAGCCCTTATTCGCTGGCTTTGTTCCGGTTTTTCGTTGCATCAGTATGCCTTGGCATTTTTGCTGCGGCAAAAAAGACTCCGCTGCCAAAAAAGAAAGATATCCCTATGCTTGCAGTTGCCGGCATAATCGGTGTCTTTTTATTTACTATTTTCCTTAACACCGGTGCGCGTACAGTTTATTCAGGCATTGCCAGCTTCATTGTCAACACATCGCCGGTTTTCGTTCTTATTTTCGCTCGCATTTTACTCAAAGAAACTGTAAAGCCCGCTTGTAAGATTGGGATTCTTATCAGCTTTGCGGGTCTTGTCGGCATGATGGTTAGCCAGGCCACAGAATTCTCGTTTAACATCGGCATTTTCCTGCTGCTGCTCGCTGCGATTTGCTACTCCCTCTATACCGTCATCTCCCGCGGGCTACTCAAAACATATACTGTTTTCGAAGTACTTACGTTTTCAATGATTCTGGGCACTATCGGATTTGTCATGTTCACACCCGACCTAATCAGGGATTTTTCTGGTGGGTTTCCCTGGTATACACATCTTATCGTTGTGATTATGGGCATCCTGCCGGGGGCGCTGGCGAACCTCACATGGCTGTACGCTCTTTCAAAAGCTGAGAAAACTGCGCATGTAACGGTATTTTTATATTTGACACCTTTTCTTGCAGCACTTCTGGGCTTTTTGTGGTTGGGCGAAACGCTTTCGGTCTGGGCTTTTTTGGGCGGGGCTGTAATCATCGGAGGCATGGTTATCACTAATACATTAGGCAAACGCTGATTAATATTGCAGATTTTTTCTTTGCAAGCAGATTTCATTCAAGCTTTACCCAAATGCCCAACAAAAAAATATTACAACTTTTTTCATTTTTGTGGCATTATTAAACAATATATTATATACTCTCTATCAGATTGGTATTGTGGGGGATTGTTGGCTTAAATCCGTAGCAGCGCCAGCCAACCCACGGGAAGGGTGACGGATGGAATCTATTAATCGTGATAACGAGGCCGGCCGCCGCGTACTGGCCAGTGTGGCAAATGCCATCGTAGGCAAGGACAGCGTTATTTTAAGAGTGTTTCTTGCTATTTTGGCTCGAGGACATGTGCTTATTGAGGACATACCGGGCGTGGGCAAAACAACGCTTGCCATTGCCTTTTCGAAAGCTTTGAATTTAAACTACAACCGCGTCCAATTCACTCCGGACGTGTTGCCGTCTGATGTCACGGGCTTTTCGATTATCGACAAAGACACCGGACAGATGGAATACACACCTGGTGCTGTGCTGTGCAATTTGTTTTTGGCCGATGAATTAAATCGTGCTACAAGCCGGACACAATCTGCTCTTTTGGAAGCGATGGAAGAAGGGCAGGTCACTGTCGATGGCTTTTCTTATAGGGTGCCTCAACCTTTCATGGTCATTGCAACCCAAAATCCTGTTGGTGCGGCAGGCACACAATTGCTGCCCGATTCGCAGATGGATCGCTTTATGGTGCGCTTATCTCTGGGATATCCTACACATGAGGACGAGCTCACTCTTTTGCAGCGCAAGCAGGGCAAAAATCTTCTCGAGCAAGTCGAGCCCATTCTGACCAGTGAAGAACTTGAAAACATGCGCTCAAATGTCGATCAAGTTCATGTTGATCAGACACTTTTGGATTATATCGTCAAGCTCATAGGCGCGACCAGAAACCACCCCGACTTGCTGCTTGGAGCAAGCCCCCGTGCTTCGATTGCTTTGACCGGAATTTCAAAGGCCTTGGCATTCCTGCAAGGCAGGGATTATGTTGTGCCAAAAGACATATCCCCCTTGTTTTCCGACACGCTGTCTCACAGGCTCATCCTCAGACCAGGAGCCGAAAACGAAAACATAACAACAGCGAAGATTCTGGATGGGATTTTGCAGTCTGTCCAGGCTCCGCGGGTTTAATCGCAAATGGCAATTCGGCGGATAATTTATGCATGTGTGCTGGCAGGATCGGCAGCTTTTTTCGTGTTATATCCTTTTTGGTTCTCATGGTATTTTTTTCTTCTGGTTTTGTTATTAGCGCCTTTTGACTTGCTGATTAGTCTGCCGGGTATGCTGACCAGACATGTTTCGCTGTCTTTGCCTAAAACTCTTGAAATGGGCGAGGGCGGTGTTGTTGTACTCACAACCCATCAAAAATCAGCATTTCCAGCAAGATGTGTCAAAATTTGGCTCAGAATCACTGGCGATAGCTTCACTGTTTGGCGGCGATTTATTTTAAACGCTGAAGAAGGTGAGCGATATGAGATAAAAATCGATACATCGCGCACTGGAATCACCGCCTTTGAATCCACTCGCAGCTGGACGGTCAGTCTGATTGGTTTATTTTGTTTGCCGTCAAACTTGTTAATCAGGGGCAGCGTACTTATCATGCCGCCACCACAAAAACCACCTCATACCGTTGCCCTTCCTCGCGGAATCATTCTCAAACCAAAACCGGGTGGAGGTTTTTCCGAGGACTATGATTTGAGGCCCTACCGTTTGGGCGACCCTATCCGTGCCGTACATTGGAAAGTTTCGGCAAAGTTTGATTCGCTCATCATCCGCGAGCCTCTGGTTCCACCCGCTCACAGCCGCCTGATTCATGCGGCTAAATGGAACAGCCCTTCAGAACGCGACAATGTTTTGAGCCGCCTAAGATGGGTTTCTGATTACCTGCTTAAATGGAACATGCCCTTTTACATCCGACTTGGCGAGGATGGTCCGATTGCCGAAATTGACAGCAACGCTGATTTGATGGAATATCTCCATTTGGTGCTGGATGGTGCCGCACATGAACTACGCGCACCATCGACCGTGCCTATACGTTTTGCCTGGGTTTTCAGGGTAGATGGCAATGATAAATAACAAAACCGATGGGAGTTCGACTCCCATCAGCTAAAGGACACTATATGAAAAACCTGCTCAATATTTTCGGGAATTTCATAATTATTTTTGCAGCCGTGGTATGCACCTTCGGCGCAATTATCAGTGCGTTTTCTTTTAGCGTTGATAGCACACTTGTGATTCTTATCTGGCTCGTCACAGCACTTGCAATTTCTCTTAATTTCTTGTTTTGGCGTGGTAAGGGTCTGCTTATTTTACTTATTCCGGCGCTCGTGCTGATTTTGGGGAGACTATCTGAAATACTCGATGGTGCCAGGTGGGTCATCAATTTCATATCTACCGAATACAACAGATGGCTTTTTGTCCCCATATTTTTTCCTGAGGCAGGGTATCATGACCATGACCTCACGCTCTTCTTCATGGTTGCGGGTATTCTCGTCTCTTTCTTGCTCGCGGTTGCTGTGTGTATGCGCCGCAGCACCGTTCTAACGATTTTGTTTACCGCTCCGATTGTATCTTTGACATTTGTGCTTGTTTTCAATATGGCTGACCCTAGATTTCTCTTGGGTTTGGTTGCCGTTTATTTGACCATGTTAATCAGTAGCGGCTTGTCACCTGACAACTTTACAAATAGAGTCATTGCTATGTTCCCGGCATTTTTGCTTACGGTCTTTATTATGAGCATAACACTTGCCATTGCACCACCCAGCGAGAGGGTACGCGGCGACTTGATTTCTTCAGTAGACCATGGAATCAGAACCATCGCTTCAAGGCTCGGCATTGCGAGAGTTAAAACCGGCGAAGGCTGGCCGGTCATGGTTGACAACCGCTGGGGTTTCAACATCGACAATGTCGGTATATCTGAGGCCGGCACACGCATAATACACGATATACCACTACTTGAAGTGACTGTAAACGAACCGGGGATATTCTACTTGCGTGGCTTTTCTATGCAATACTTTGACGGAAACACCTGGACAATAAATTCAGAGGCAGTCCCCGGAACCTCCGAGGATCCGCTGGCAAGAGGCATCCCTGCACTCATTATGCGTTTATATGGATGGCGCAATCACAATCAACCTCTGCATATGGCGCATATGACCATTTCTGTCACCGGGGATAACACCAGAAACACGGTATATACACCATACTTCAGTTTCCCTTTCAGACACTACTCAGATACTTATGATTTTGAATTTTTTAACCTTGATGAGAGCATCCTGCGGTTTCACGAAAGACTCTATGCGTATGATACTCAGCGTATAAATTTGACCCATTTTAATACAGTGGTCAATAGCCCCTATACTTATCTGCAAATACAAGACGCTACTGCGATAAGCCTGCGCAGATTCGCAGAAGATGTAGGCATTGACTCAAGCGCTTCACGCGAGGAAATAGCTTATCAAGTTGCGTATTTTATTACTCATTTCGGGCAATATACTTTAGCGCCGTTTATCATACCGCTTGATGAAGATTTCGTAATGTTTTTTCTGGAAACTTCCAGGCAGGGATATTGCATACACTATGCCACAGCAGCAACCATGATGCTTCGCGCACTCTCAGTCCCGGCACGGTTCACAACCGGTTTCGTTGTGTCGGTATCCCCTAATGAAGTCAACAGCCCCGTCGTTGTCACAGACAGGTATGCACATGCTTGGGTTGAGGTGTATTTTGACGACATCGGCTGGCTCCCACTTGAAGTTACTCCCGCTGCATCCGGTATCGGGCTCGGGGATGGCAGACCTGGGCCAGGAGGCATCGGGCCGTCTCTTCCTCCGGGTATAGATCTGGGTTATGACGACGACATGTTTCTGCCCGACTGGATGTGGGAAGCTGATTATGATGCCTTTACTCCGGCAGATGTATCCACTACACCTGCCGCCCCACCACCACTCGAAGGCTCTGCTCTGGTATTTCGCACAGTATGGATTGGACTTGCTGTAATTTTTGTAATCCTTATGCCTTTCGCACACCGGCTTATTGCGATAAAAATCCGGACAGGTCGTATCGCTCAGGAGGATACAAATGCCGCCGCAATTTTCATTTGGAGATATTTACTTTCCTTACGACGCTACAATCCCTCACAAAGTTTGACCGACGGTATTGAAGACATTGCCATGAAAGCCCGATATAGTCAGTACCGTATTTCCGAAGAAGAACGGGCAGCCATGGTAGCCTTCTCTGCAGCATATGCCGAAGTAATTTATTATTCAAAATCTCCGTTGATCCGATTTTGGATTAAGTTCATACGCGGACTGTAGCAGAGATACTCCGGTTGGCTCTAAATATGACTTTACAAATATATTTTAGACAATACCCCCTTTGTTTTGGAGTCCAAATAGTGTAAAATTCTATATACATTACGGCGAAAGAGAGGAATGGTCTTTATATGAATATAAAAAATATAGCTGTCATCGGCGCAGGCATGATGGGAAAAATGGTTGCATTCGTCTTTGCTTCAAAGTATGAAGTCGGGGTTTACGACATTGCCCCACAAAACCTCATCGAAAGCATACGTGAAGCTACAAAAGAGCTCATAACAGAGGCTGTACTTACTCCCGAAGATGTCGAGAAGCGTCTCTCGCGCATACAATTTACCACGAACATAAATGATAAGCTCATCGCTGACTCTGACCTCTTGATTGAAGCTGTTTTCGAAGACATGCAACTGAAACAGAAAATTTTTGCACAGCTTGAAGAAATATGCAGACCTGATTGCATTTTCTGTACAAACACCTCGGTCATGAGTCCTTCTGAAATCAGCAAAGACCTCAAATATCGTGAGCGCTTTGCCGCGACGCATTTCTGGAATCCCGCGCATCTTATCCCACTGGTTGAGGTTGTTATGTCTGATGCGACAAGCGAGGATGTCGCTCAGTTACTTATGGATATTCTTACTGAAGTTGGTAAAAAGCCGGTTTTGTGTAAAAAAGATGTCCCTGGCTTTGTCGCAAACCGGCTCCAGCACGCACTATGGCGTGAGGCGATTTATATGGTTGAAAATGGCATTGCCGATGCTAAGACCGTAGACGATGCCTGCAAGTATGGCCCTGGGCTGCGCTGGCCAGTGCTTGGCCCTATGGAGAATTCGGATTTAGTCGGCATCGAACTGACTCTGAGCATTCATGATTATGTACTCAAAGCGCTTGCTGACAACCACGAACCGTCTTATATGCTTCAGGAAATGATAGACAAAGGTGCGCTGGGTATGAAAACTGGAAAGGGTTGGCAAACATGGTCTCCCGAACAAATCGCTAAGCTTACAACCGGGCTTCGTGAGTATTTGGTAAAGTGCCAGAAGGAGTTTGATTTATGAACCAAAATTTTATCGACACAATGCAGATTAGAGATCTCATCGAGCGCTGGGCAGTGTACCGGGACGCATTACTATGGGACAAATTTCGGACTATATGGCACCCAGACGGCATAATGACCGCAACTTGGACACAAGGCCCTTTTGAAGATTTTATCAAAACAAACAGTGATGGTGTCAAAAAAGGTTTAAATATTCTGCACATCCTTGGCGGCAGCGCAATAGATGTTAACGCAGACCGCGCAACGTCCATGACAAAATTTATGATTTTACAACGCGCAGAAGTCGAAGGCGTTTTATGCGATGTCACCTGCATTGCCAGGCATTTTGACTTGTGGGAAAGGCGTGATGGAAAATGGGGGCTTTGCTACCGCGGCACAATCACCGATAAAGACCGCATAGACCCCGTAGACAACACCCAAAGCGTCAACCTTGACAAGTCATTGTTAGAGCAGTTTCCGTTAGAGTACAGACATCTTGCCTATCTGCAAACAAAGGCAGGTTATAATGTCAGCAAAGACTGCCCAAGGCTCAGTGGTGGGCCTGCATTGGATGCGCTTTACAAAAAAGGTGATGACTGGTTAAATGAAAAGCAGGTATAGAAATTTCTCCGCCCCCGGTCGTGTTGAGATTTGCGGAAACCATACCGATCATCAGCGAGGCCGAGTGCTTGCCGCAGCGGTGGGAATAGACATAACCGCAAATGCAAAAACAAACAACAGCAATACTGTCTCACTAAAAAACGACCTCTTCGGCATAAAAGACATCAGCCTTCTCAGTGCAGATATCCGCACCGAGAAGCAAGGCACACCCGGTGCACTGGTTCAGGGCGTTGCGGCTTGGCTTATACGCAAAGGATATTCCATAGGCGGTTTTGACGCAACCGTTTCCTCAAAGATACCGGTTGGAGCAGGACTTTCAAGCTCAGCTGCTTTTGCAGTGCTGATGGGCAATATCTTCAAGGGTCTGTATGGGCTGAATCTTTCACCAATGGAAATTGCCCAAGCGGGACAATTTGCCGAAAATGTTTATTTCGGCAAACCCAGCGGACTGATGGATCAGGCTGCATCCAGCTTTGGCGGTCTCAATATTTTTGATTTTGAGGATCCGCTAAATCCTATAGTCACTCCGATTCACGCTAATTTGAGTGGTTATTCAATGTGTGTAGTTGATACCGGTGGGTCACATGCCGACCTCACAGCTGACTATACCGCATGTACATTAGAAATGAACGCCGTTGCAGCATCTTTTGGTAAAGAGTTTTTGCGAGAAGTAGACGAAAACGCATTCTTTGATTCTATCGGAAGCCTGCGGCACTTGGGCGATAGAGCAATATTGCGTGCGATTCACTTTTTTGACGAAAACACCCGCGTGCTCAAACAGGCCGCGGCACTTGAAAATGGCGATATTCAGACTTTTCTTGAGTTGGTCATAGCGTCGGGAATTTCGTCACTTGCTTATTTACAAAATGTATATAGCCCGTCAAGTCCGCAGGAGCAAGGATTGACGCTTGCACTCTCTATGTCAGAAAAAATCCTATGCGGAAAAGGTGCATGGCGAGTGCATGGCGGCGGGTTTGCCGGCACAATTCTTGCATTTATTCCGGATGATTTGAAAGTGTTCTATCACCAGCAGATGAGCAGGGTGTTTGGCTCTGATTACATTTATTTTCTCGATGTCAAGCCAGAAGGGGGACGTGAGTTATCATGACTATTTTTGTAACCGGCGGTGCGGGATACATCGGAACCCATGTTATCCTTCAGCTAATTGAGCAAGGATATGATGTTGTTGCTGCCGACAACTTTGCAAATAGCAAACCGGAGGCAATCGCACGCGTCAAGGCGCTATGCGGATATGATTTTCCATTTTATGAAATGGATGTGCGAGACTGTAATCGTTTGTCTGATATTTTCACGGCGCACCACATCGAATGCGTAATACATTTAGCGGGGCTGAAAGCTGTTGGAGAATCAATCAGCAAACCTCTGGAATATTATACAAACAATCTCGATTCAACAATTGAAATCCTAAGTGCCATGAAAAGATACGGTATCCGTAAATTTATTTTCTCGTCTAGTGCAACGGTTTACAGCGGCGAAAATGACATGCCCTTGACCGAAGATTCTCACACCGGATCATGTGCTAACCCGTACGGATGGTCAAAATTCATGTGTGAGCAAATCATAAGCGACTTTACTCATGCCAATAATGGATTCTCTGCAGTGCTGCTACGGTATTTCAACCCTATCGGTGCACACGAAAGCGGCAAAATAGGTGAAGATCCGCAGGATATCCCCAACAATCTCATGCCTTTTATTGCCCAAACGACCGTCGGGCGGCTGCCATTTCTCAACATTTACGGCAATGATTACAACACCTCCGACGGAACCGGAGTAAGAGACTATATCCATGTAACCGATCTTGCAGCTGGGCATGTTTCAGCGATAAAACACTTGGACACTCATGATGGTATAGGCATATACAACCTCGGCACAGGCGTTGGTGTCAGTGTACTTGAACTTGTTTCGGCCTTTGAAGACGCAAGTGGTGTCGGCATTAAAAAGAAGATTGCTGCAAGGCGGCCGGGAGACTTAGCTATATGCTATACTTCAACAACAAAAGCCAAGATAGAGCTTGGCTGGGAAGCAAAAAAATCCATACGCGACTGCTGCATAGATACATGGCGCTGGCAAAAAAATAATCCACATGGATATGAAACATAAAAAATATTAGGAAAAGAGGTTTTAGCTATGCCACTAGTCAAAATCGAAATCTTTAGAGGTCAGTCAGCAGAGTACAAAAGCAAACTCATTACCTCGGTCACACAAGGGCTCGATGCTTCTCTGTCAGTGCCAAGCGATAAACTGACGCAGAGAATCTATGAGCTGGATAAGGAGCACTTTATAACTCCGCCCGGAAAGAGCGACAAGTTTACAGTGATTGAGATCATCATGTTCCCGGGGCGCGATGATGTGCTAAAAAAATCTGCAATCTCCGAAATAACTCGCTTATTGGGTGATAGTCCAGGAATCCCGCCAAATGACGTGTATATTATCATGGAGGAGCGAACAAAAGAGAATTGGGGCTCCGGTGGCTTGCAAGGCACTGAGTTTGCGAAGTAGCGGCACATACTCCTGCACTTGGTATGCTGGGGTCTGAGCTTTGGTGTGAGGGGGTGTTACTAATGATTTTGTTGTTTCGCTCGGAACGGGTCTCGTCGCCCTACACTTCGCGAAACAAAAAAACATCAGCTGCACCCATAGGAATATATATGGTTGCACCAGTGGCAGTGAAATCTTGTGTCATGGTTATAGTCGCTTGCTCTGTTATGCCTTGATTCATGAGATGCTGTATCGCATACTGCAATTGCTCATGACTTGAAACTTCAAAGATGCTGTCTTGCGGTGGCGTTTCAAAGTCTAATTCTGTATCTACTGCATCTGCCGTA
>WQUY01000070.1 GCA_009781855.1 Oscillospiraceae bacterium
TTGTCTGGCTCCGGTGATTACCACTGCACCACGAGTCTCGGCTCTTCTGAGAACAACTGCTTCTATATGACGCTTAATATACATAGGACACCTCGAACGATTTTTATGATATTTCAACATTCGGTGTTAATTTATCATATTTTACGAGATCCGTCAACAGGTTGTGGGATTCAAAGGTAGGTCGTCTGGGTGTATTTCATCACCAATCCCCCTCCACCCGCCTCATAACTTCCGCAATTGTCGGAATGGACGGATATGCGCCGCTTGCAGATATCGCAAGACTGGATGCCGCTGAGGCTTGTTTTAGCGCTTCTGTAACATGCTCGCCCCGGATTTGCGCTCCAATGAAATGTCCTGTGAATGTGTCCCCCGCTGCCGTGGTGTCTATTACAGAGCCTTTGAATATTCCATGGCGATGAGTTTGCGCCCCATGTCTGTACGCAACGCCATCCGGCCCTAGTGTCAGAACTATTCTCATGTCGGGGTATTGGCTTGATATTTTATCCAAAATCAAGTCGGGGTCGTTGCTCCCGGTTATTTGCATACCCTCTACTTCGTTAATAAACAAAAGGTCAACTTTACATAGATGGTCTGAAAGTGACTCATGATATGGTGAGGGGTTGAGAAACACCTTCATGCCTATGTCATGAGCTTTTTTGATTATATAGCCAACATTCGAGATTTCATTTTGTAGTAGCAAGATATCGCCTCTGGTGAAATTTTCCAGAGTTCTATCTATTTGCCCGATGCTTATACATTGGTTTGCGCCTCCGGACAGGATTATTGAGTTCTGTCCATCCTCGGACACCTGAATTATTGCCTTGCCGGTCTGAGTCTCAGTTTTTGCTATATAGCCAATATCCACACCATTGTCGCTAAGAGCATCTAACGCATTGCCGCCATCTAACCCTACCGCACCGGCATGATACACAGGCACACCGGCGCGGCTGAGGGCAATACTTTGATTAAAGCCTTTGCCTCCGATAAACTCCTGTACGGATGTTGATTCCAGTGTCTCTCCGGGTCGGACGATATATGGAACTGTATAGACATGGTCGTAATTTATTGATCCAAAGTTCAGGATTTTCAAACTTCATTCACCTGCAATTTCCTAAATCGTGAAGCAAAATCCCCATCATCAAATTTATAAGTGCTGCGCTATCAACCGCTCTCACAACATTCATGTTGGGAGGGTCTTTTTTTAGCGAGTACATCAAGTTTGCGCAGGTGCGCCCCATACATACACTGCTCTTTGTTTCAATCCGGATTATATGTTTTCTAAGCGTAAACGGCGACTCATCCACCGCAAACAGAACTGCCAAAGCATGGTTTATGACAAAAGCATCTTCGAGCGGTAGCTTCTCTCTTTGAAGTATATCATCTATCAGTCTCGTGCTATGGTAGTCTCGTGATACTTGTTTTTCATCAATTCCCAATGCGCGGCTCACGCTCCAAGGTATCATGACAATGTCAAGCCCGGATTTAGAAACTGCATCTGCAGCATGGGGATCTGCTGCCATATTGATTTCTGCTGTACGGCCTGAGTTCCCCCAATCCAATGCTCCGCCAAAAAATATCACTCTGCTTATTTTTTGCTTGATATCAGGATACCTAAACAGGGTTATTGCCAAGTTCGTAAGAGGGCCAAGACATATGTAATCTATGCATCCGGGATTTTGAGTGACTATATCGTATACCGCATCCCATGCGTAAATCTCAGCGCAAACGCCAGATCTCATTACGCCGTCATCCGATCCTTTAGCGCAGGGGTAGCGACCACTTGCGTTTTCCCCTGTAATTATAGGCTGTACCGCACCGGGAAATATGTTTGCCTCTATGCCAACGTCTTTGCAGATTGCTGCGGTAAGTGATGACGCTTCTATCACATTTTCTTCAAAAATACCGTTTACAGCAATTGCTCTGATATCCAGCCCAAGTTTCGCAGCGTAATAAAGTGCCAAAGATTCATGTATCCCGGGTGCAAGATCAATAATTATTGGATTCATAATTGCCGCTCCTTCTCTTCGTATGTCTTACATGCGCTATGAAGCATTTCTTCAAATCGGTCGCGGTCAATATCAAAAACTACTTCAGCATTGGGGCTTTGTCCACTTTCTCCTGTAAAGTCAACCACCGTCGCACCGTATGTCCACTCTCCGTCTAAATCTATTGCGACATGCACTTTCTTTGTTTCAAATATTTCCGGTGCGATAAGCCATGCTATGGCACAGGCGTCATGTATGGGCGTTCCGGGCCAATGCCCTCGAAATGGTTTTCCAAAAAAGTCAAGCAGATCGGCGACGAAAATTCCTACTTTTCCATGCTCACGAAATTTTTCGTTATGCTCATAGGGAATCACCGCTTTGTTTGTAACATCATATCCATGCATTATAATTGGAATCCCGGAGTGAAATACAATATGAGAGGCGTGATAATCAACCCATACATTAAATTCTGCTACATCTCCGGGGCCGCTGCATCCGCTCACTGCCGAACCGCCCATCATGCTGATTTGCTTTATTTTGCTCTTCAGATGCGGGTAGGACAGAAGAAATATAGCAATATTCATCAACGTGCCTGTCGGTACCAGGGTGATTGGCTCATTGCTTTCTTCCACGGTTTTAGCGAGCAGCTCTACAGCAGATATATCAAGCTGCTTTTGAATCGGCTCAGGCATTTTAGGCCCATCAAGACCACTTTCTCCATGCACTTGTGCATGATAGGGCTTAACAAGTAGCGGCGTGCTTGTACCAAATGCAACAGGCACTTGTTTTCCTAAAATAGCCAGTATCCTTAGTGTATTCTGGCCGGTTTTTTCGACAGGCTGGTTTCCGCCCACAACGGTAATCGCTTTTACATCCAGCTTTTCATCGGATAATGCCAAGACTAATGCTATTGCATCATCATGACCCGGGTCACAATCAATGATTATCGGTATTTTCTTCATTTTCAGCTCTCCTGACAATCGGGTTTACCTCATTCTGCGTTTCCATCTGCCGCCTGTCTCTTTCCAAGACTTAATTTACGTTTGCGTTCTTTTCGGGTTCGGTGAATTGATACCACAATCAAACCTGCTATGGTGATTACAAACGGTGTCATCCTCACAAATTCATGCGGCACATGAAGCAGGACAAATACATTGGCAAGAGCCTCAGCCATACCGAATATAAACGATGCGATGAGGGTTCCCAGCGGCACTACATTTCCCAGATTTTGCGCAGCAATGCCCATAAATCCGCGTCCGGCAGTCATTCCTCCAGTAAACCAAGGCAGGTATCCCATTGAGAGATATGCGCCTGCCAATCCTGCCAAAACTCCGCTGATTGTTATTGCTTTTAGCTTAATCATATTGACATCTATGCCAACCGATCCCGCCGTTGCGGGGTTTTCTCCTACACAGCGTATACGAAGCCCCAGTGGCATTTTGTTCATGAGCATATGCATAGCTACCACACATATTAAAGATAGGTAAACTATTATGTTATGCCCTGATAGCAAAGCTCCGAGGATAGGTATATCCTTGATAAGCGGTATGGTAATAAATGGTAATTGCAAACTGTTAAGGGATGCTGACATACTCTTATCCCCTGTTATTACGTACAAAATGAATATTGTCCCGCCCTGCGCAAGTATGCTCAGTGCAAGCCCGGTCAACAGGATATCTGATCTCAGCCTCAATGTGAAAAATGCAAATATCCATCCGGCTAAAACACTTGCAGCTATGGCACATAGCAATCCGACAAGCGCACTCTGCGTAAACGCCGAGCCGATTACTCCGAAAAGCGCTGCAAAGAGCATCATGCCTTCAATTCCTATGTTCATTATTCCCGCCTTATTGGTGACCAGAACCCCTAATGCGCAAAGTAAAATTGGAGTAGTGACCCGTATGGAGGAAACGAGGAAATCCATAGTAAAAACAGTTCTTATCGCGGCTTCCATTTAGACATTGACCTCCTTTGCACTGTTTTTTAGTATGGCTCGCTTTTTAAGTCCTGCAAGCAGAGCTTCCGCGCCAATCATCATTATTATGATTGCTTGTATCACTGCAACTATTTCCTGTGCAACATCACTGCTGCGTGCCATGATGTCAGCACCTACTCTGATGTATGACAGAAAGAACGCAGCAATCGGGATAAGTGCGGGATTCCGCCGCGCCATCGCAGCAACCATTACCCCATCAAATCCGGTTGTGGGAAGATCTGTCCATTGAAATCGCGTGAACATTCCGTACATCTCGCTAGCTCCACCGACTCCTACAATAAACCCGCCTATTACTGTGGCAAATATAGTTGCCCATGAAACCCCAATACCGGAAAATATCGCAAAGCTCTTATTCATCCCTGTCATTCGAATTGAGTATCCCCATTTAGAGTGATATAGAAAGATATATGCAAAAACCGTTACCACTCCTGCCAGAATCAGCCCCACATGAACGCGTGTGCCTTGAATCAATAGAGGTAAGCGTACCGTGTCTTGAAAAACGCGGCTTGCCATAAATCCTGCCATCGGGTCAAAGAGCACAAATCTTAGGATATACGAACCTATGAATGTCGCAACGAAGTTAAACATCAGCGCCGATACGACCTCATTTATTCCCCATTTTGCTTTGAGCAACGCAGGTAAAACACATATTGCAGCACCTGTTATGCCGCCAAGAAATATCCCGACTATTGGATGCAACCCCACGCTCATAGGTATCAGCGCAATAGCTGAGGCTATGATTGCACTCATATAGAATGCACCGGATACCGCAAGATTAAAGAACCGTATGGAGAGCATTATGCTCACGCCGATACCGGTGAAAATTATGGGAATCATTCCCTCAATTACATTTCCAAATCGCCTCAGTGTGCTAAACGGACCCATCGAAAATGAGCTTATGGCCTGTTGTGGCATATCGCTTACAAGCATGATTATTACTGCGGCAATGGCATATGACACCACCACCGCCATCAATGTTTTGAGAATATTTACCAGGTTTTCAATGTTTCTACTATTCATGGAAAACCCTCCTTATTTCTTCCGTTGTTTGGGTTTTAAGGCCAAGCATGTATTCACCAAGTATTTCTGCCGTTGCCTGAGTTGCATCTGAGAAGTAGGCGGCTATTTTTCCGTTTTGCATCACAATAATGCTGTCGCTCACTTCAAGCACCTCGTCAATATCTGCCGAAATCAGCAATATCGCCGCGCCGGTATCTCGCATTGCAATTAATTTTCTGCGGACAAAGCCTGCTGCCATAACGTCAATGCCGCGTGTGGGTTGATTTGCCAGAAGCACACCCGGAACTGCCGAACATTCTCTTGCAACTACAACTTTCTGTATATTGCCTCCTGAGAGGCTGAGTACCGGTTCTCGTCCGCTTCTGCATTTAATATAGTACCCTGATATAAGCTCGTCACCCTCTGAATTAATATGGTTCGACTGTAACAAGCCGTACTTCGAGTACCCTTTTTTGTAATAGCGGTCTGAAATCAGATTTTCGTAAACTCCGGCAAACGCACATGCGCCATAGGTCATTCTGTCCTCAGGGATATGCGAAAATCCAAGTTCACGAATGCCTCTGACGCTCGCTCCCCGTATATCTTTTCCGGCTATCTCCACTATACCTGCGGCATATTTTGTAAGTCCGGATATTGCCATAGCAAGCTCTGTTTGACCATTTCCCTCAACTCCGGCAATGCCCAGGATTTCACCGTTACGTACACCAAAGCTTATATCATTGACAGCGTTTCTGCCCTCGTCATTTCTAACTATCAGATTTTTCACCCTCAGTGACGGCGCACCCGGTTTGGCAGATTCTTTTTCCACTCCCAATTGAACTTCCTGACCAAGCATCAGTTTTGATATTTCGCTTTCTGTAATTCCGGCTACACTTGCACGGGCAACACTTTCCCCTCTCCGCAATACTGTTAGACGATCGCATAACTCAACGATTTCTTTAAGTTTATGAGATATGAATATAACTGTTATCCCTTTCTCTTTCATCTCTTTGAGCTGAACAAACAGTTCTCTTGTTTCCTGCGGTGTAAGCACTGCCGTTGGTTCGTCTAAAATAAGAATTTCCGCTTTGCGATAGAGCACTTTGAGGATTTCCACTTTCTGCTTTTGACCTATGGATAAATCCATGATACGGGCTTTCGGGTCTACATTAAGATTGTATTGCTTAGAAATCTCCAGGGTTCTGCGCTGAGCTTCCTCAATATTTATCAGCCCCCATTTGCACGGCTCCAAGCCAAGCACAACATTTTCTGCCACCGTCATGGATTCAACCAGCATAAAATGCTGGTATACCATGCCTATACCGGCTTTTATCGCTTCCATTGGGCCACTAAAATTTATAGGCTCGCCGCGAAGATGAACTGTCCCTCTTTCTGGTTGTTCGGCGCCGAAAAGTATCTTCATTAGCGTAGTTTTTCCGGCGCCGTTTTCACCAATCAGTGCGTGAATTTCACCTTTTTCAACCATGAAATCAACATCACGGTTAGCGATCAATCCGTTTGGATAAATTTTTGTAATGCCTTGCATGGCTAAAATACTTGTCAATTCAAACACCATCTTCTTTTTTAATTTATTAACGCGCTCATCGGTTTATCGTGATGCCTGTTCTCTAAGTGCCGCTACCTCTGTGGTCGCCATGCCGAAAGATGTTGATACAACTATGTCTCCGGAGATTATATCTTGCTCCACTCTTTCGAGCGTTTCTCTGATTTCCTCTGACAAGCCATAGAAGATTTCATTTCTTGCCAAACCAACGGCACCCTCAACAAATCCTATCGACTCCACTGCTCCCCATCTGACATTGTTTATATCATCAAGCATTGCCTCTATTGCTCTGAACACTGCAACATCTGTGTTTTTCAAAACAGATGTAAGCACCAATCGTGCCGCCTCTTCATCTGACGGCATAACCTGCATAGCAATGTCATTATCCACGCCGATAGCGTATATATTTCTTTCTCTACTTCCGTGGACAACGCCGAGTGTTGCAAGAGCTGCAACTCCGAATACGATATCAGCGCCTTGTGCTGCCATGTTCATGGTCAGCTCTTTTGCCTTTGCAGTATCCACTGCAGAATCCAGGTAAGCGGAGAGTATCCTTATGTCATTATCTACATACCAGTTCCCCTCAATGAAGCCTACGAGAAAGTCATTAATTACGGTATTGTCTCTTGTCATAACGATTCCGACTGTCCTATCGGCATTCGCATATTCCATATTGCTTGTTGTCACATAAGCAGCCAATACACCGCCTAAAAAGCTTGCTTCATTCTGGCGAAATGTAACTGATGCTACATTTGGCATATCCCTTTGAGCAAAATTCGCCATTGCATCAAAGATAATGAACCGCTGATCTGGGAATTGTGCATTGGCATTTTCTGCCGCCTCTCTACAGGCCGCACCCATAACGAATATCGCATCATATTGTCCACCCTCACACAGGTCAAGCAACAATGGCTCGATTCGCGTTATGTCAATTCCACCACTCTCATAGGCAGTACCACGTATGCCTAACTCAGTGATTGCTCGCTCAAGCCCCGCTCTAGACAGGTCATTAAATCCATTGTCTCCAAATGAGCCGAACACTACCACCGCAATATTCAAGTCGGATCTCGCTGTCGCCGCTCCCGGCTCAGGCAAGGGGGAAGCACTCGTTATATCCGTTGTCGCGGACGCATCGGGTGCATCGTCAGCTTGCTGCTGAGGCACGGCTGCTTGACAACCTGCCAGCAACATCATTGCGCAAAGGGTCATGCAAATCATTGACTTTAAAACTCTACTTTTCTTCATAATCTTATCCTTTCTGCTGATCGTTTTTTCAAATTTCCCTTCCACTGTTGTTTCTTTCCTGCATGGTCAATTACGGGCTGCTTCATAAGTTTTTGGTTTGTTTCTCTGTGTTTAGGTGGCTTCCGGTAAGATGATCAGTTAAGAGCAGCAGTATAAGTACAAGCGCCATTATTACTGCAAAAATAACCCATGGTGTTTTATACGTTCCTGTTGATTGATATAAATATGCACTCAGCGGAATCCCTACTGAAACTCCAAGAAATAGTACAGTATTTACAATACCTAGTATCGAACCATACTCCTTGTTTCCAAAGAACTTATTTGTGAGATATGTCGGAACGATTACTTGAACGGAGACAACAACTCCAAAAAGGATTGCCGGCACTAAAAGGGAAAGCCTATCTGTTAAGAAAACCAAGCTTAGATATGCCATGGTGGATAACGCACAGCAAACTATCGTCGCTTTCCTTATGCCGGCTTTGTCAAAAACACTCCCCACCAGAATTTTTGCGGCCATCCCGGAAAACATAACTACCGAAAACATTGCCGCAGCAAATGTGTTGCTGTTTCCAACCCCAACCCAATAGGCAACAAGTTGCTGTTGGGTTGATAATGTAATCATGCCTATCATAAAAACGGCAGATAAGAATATCCAAAATACAGGTGAAGATAAAGCTTGTTTTCTGGTGAATCCGTCATTCATATAAGCACTTACTGCCTTGGATGCATTTTGAGCCGCTTCGCCTTTTTCTTTGCGTGTATTTTTTGGCACAAGAAATAGTGCTGTTGGTATCATTATTGCCATTAGCGCCGTTGCTAAGACCCTATATCCTATTCTCCATCCAAATTCTTCAATCATCCATGAGACGACCGGGGAAAATAGAAATGCGACTATGCCTGAGCCTGTAAATGCCAAACCCGTCATTAATCCCTGGTTCTTGCTTTTTTGTCCTGCCAAAATCAATGCTATCGGGATTGACCCAAAAAGACAGGATCCTATACCGGCAGCCAGTGCTCCGACATAGAATCCATACACATTGTTTGATAAAGAAAAGAGGATTTGTGCCGCTGCGCCCATGCTTGCGCCAACCAGCAACAATGGTCTCATTGGTAGTTTTTGATAAATCATTCCGGCAAGCGGCAGAAATATCATGGATGCAATCGTGCCGATTGTGCCATTCATCATGAAGCGCACTCGGCTTATCTCCAGTGAATGCGTTACGGGGACAATGAATAGAGCATTGAAGTATGACAGCAAACCAACACTTGCTGCTGATAATAGTACACATGCCAGTATCGTAGTGTGGTTATATGACTTGGGTTTCTTTAATTGTGTGGTCATGCTCATTCACCGGAGATATGCCGCGACACTTGCTTTAGTATCTAAAGCTTTTGTTTAGAATACTTTAGACTCAGCGACACTTGACAGAAAGTTTGCTGACGTATACAATGCTCACATTACATTAGCACCTAAAGTATATTCCTGTTCAAATCGGATGTCAATAGCAAATTTGTTTTTATTGACACAATGATTCCTGTGGCATTGCGACCGAGCCTGTCCTGAACTTGATTCAGGACGCCGTAATCTCATAAATAACGCGCAATGGGAATCATATTTGCACCTCTAATCTACAAACTAAGGAGCTCATTGCATGACTCGTGATAAACTTTTAAGACGCATACTCACAGAAACCAGAAGCGCAACCCTTGCTTATTACGCTTATATGCATACCGACCGCGAATATGTCGCAAACCTCAATTTGCATCTGCGAGAACTGCATTTTTTGATTGCAGTTGGCGAAAGCGAGGGTACGTCCATGACTGAGATTGCAAAACATTTGGAAGTTTCGCAGGGTGCTGCTACACAAATCGCCTCACGGTTGCTAAAAAAAGATTTGATTGTGAAAGTTAAAGAAGTTGCGGACAAGCGACGCACTGTTATAACGCTGACTGCTCAGGGCGAGCGAGCCTATAGGGAATACCTGCGAGTCGATGAATCTCGCAGAGCGGAGGTTGTCTCCCGAATGCAGGAGTTCAGTATGCAAGAACTTGAGGCTATTTTGAAACATGCCACACTGGTTAAAGAAATCTGTACGGAGTTTTTGAGCAAAGAAATTCCAGCCATAAGTGGCACATAAACACCACTTATGGCTGGGCGACAGATTCGCCACTGAAACGCTACACTAAACCCAAGGTTATCTTGACAAAATTCAATTGCTCATATATAGTTTTTAAGGCTTGCGCCGCTTCTTCAGCGAGCTCATAATAAATGTGAATGTCCGTAGGCTACGACCCATTGCGTGAGCGGCAGATGATGCCGCTTTTGTATTTTATGAATAGAGGTCACACTATGTCGTTAGATGTACTTATGCAATATATTTCGCAAATCAAGCCCCTGGATGAATCGGCTATGGCACTTGCAAAAGCCAGACAATCCGACTTGGCAAAACCGCCGGGTAGCCTTGGAAAGCTTGAAGATATTTCTATAAGACTCGCAGGGATAAGCGGAGAGGTGTTTTATAACACAAACAAACGCTGCGTCATAATTATGTCTGCCGACAATGGAGTCTTTGAGGAGGGTGTCGCAGCAACTCCGCAGTCGGTCACCCAATCTCAAACCATCAATTTCCTGAGAGGGATTCCGGGTGTTTCGGCTATTGCAAAACAATTTAATGCCGACCTTATTGTTGTAGATGTCGGCGTAAATGCAGATATTGAGCATCCGGGTATAATCAATCGCAAAATCAGAAAATCCACATGGAATATAGCTAAAGGCCCTGCAATGACATACGATGAAGCTGTACAAGCTAT
Source organism: Oscillospiraceae bacterium (assembly GCA_009781855.1). GTDB lineage: Bacteria > Bacillota > Clostridia > Oscillospirales > Oscillospiraceae > WRMH01. Next base: position 10,601 of record WQUY01000070.1, read on the forward strand.
TTTGGTCGGTATTGAAACTGCTGCTGAGGCTGCTGAAAAAGGATATAAACTCTTTGGCGCAGGTGAAATGGGCATCGCAAATACAACTACTTCCGCTGCGGTTCTGAGCGCCCTGACCGGTTTAGCTGCCGAAAAGGCAGCAGGCAAGGGCGCCGGGCTATCGGAAGAGGCGTATCAGCATAAAATCCATGTTGTGAGGTCTTCCGTTGAGCATAATAGGCCAAATGTTAACGATTCTATTGATGTGCTTGCAAAAGTAGGAGGGTTTGATCTCGCAGCTTTGGCCGGAGTTTTCATCGGCGCGGCTTATTGCCGCACTCCTGTTGTGATTGATGGGTTTATTTCAATGGTCGCAGCTTTGGCGGCAGCGAAGCTTGCACCGGCAGCAAAAGAGTATATGTTTGCATCTCATGCTTCATTTGAGCATGGTTTTGTTTATGCTGCACAGGCGCTTGGACTCGAGCCTTGTTTAAATCTGAACATGCGACTTGGCGAGGGCAGCGGTTGCCCAATCATGTTTGCTGTGATTGATGCGGCTTGTGGCGCATTAAGGAATATGGGAACGTTTGCTCAAGCAGAGATAAATGATGAATATCTTGAAAATATTCGCATTGGTGACAAATTTACTGTCTAGCATTAAGTCTGATAGTGTAAAATAGTTCTGGGAAAAATAAAGGAATTTTTTCATTAATGAGACCAACCGTAGCGTAGCGGAGGGCGGTAGTGCGGTTGCCGCCAAAGTTGGCAGAGGCGAAGTTACGGAAAA
>WQUY01000071.1 GCA_009781855.1 Oscillospiraceae bacterium
AATTACAAAGGATACATAGCGACCAGCAATATATGTGGCAAGTTCACCCGAAAGCAAGCGTGAGTTTGAGCCTGTAATATATATATCTGCCTTAAATTTTACACGCAAAGAGTTGACAGCCTTCTCCCAGCCCTCAACCTCTTGAATCTCGTCAAAAAGTAAATAGAATTGCTCCTTGCTGTCACCAATTTTATTGCAAATAAAATCATGGAATGCGTTATATTCGCAAAGATGTTGATTGCCTAAATCTTCAAAATTGATAAAAATTGTGTTTGGGCTGTTTATCTCATCTCTAATCTGTTGCAAAAGCACACTTTTACCGCCACGCCTAATACCAGTCAATACTTTTATGATGTCCTTGCCGATAAAAGGGCGTATTTCGGATAAATATTTTTCGCGAATAACCATAGTTGCCAACTCCTCTCATTAACATTATACGATAGAGTATAGCCATTATCAAGTCGCATTTAGCCTTTGTGCAAGATATATCTGATGCAAATGTGCGTATTTCGATACCATCCGGACACTCTCGCTTAAATATTCTTATACTCCACCGCTCTCTTAACTAATTCAAGCAATGCCAGTTGTTCTTTTTCTGGTTGGGCATTGACCAAGTCGTAAATTTCCCTCGAAACGGTATTGTCAACATTTCCGTCAACAATCGCCTCAAAAAGCGTCTCTAAAGATAAGTTCAGAGCGCGGGCAACTTTTTCAATAGTTTCTAGAGTAGCATTTTTCTCTCCACGCTCTAATTGTCCGATGTATGTATGATGAACCCCGGACTTTTCAGCCAATCGCATTTGCGTGATTTTTGCCCGGACTCTATAGATTCTTATTCGGTCTCCAATGGTTTTTGCGATCTCACTCATAGTCTACGTACCTCCACAATTAATACTAACGATATTCATTGCTTCGATAAACAGACTATTGATATATTTAACTCTGGTGCATATACTATAGTCTGCATTTTGTGCATGATTATGACTATAATTATGATAGTGAGCCGGAAAGCAAGTGAAAACCTTGACATATTGCTTAATTATCTGTATTATATGTCCGGCGCGTAAATTTAGCGCATTAGCTAGGTAAAGTGTCGCCGTTGTCGTTTATAAGCTATGCATGGAGCCTTTAGTTTTTTAAATATGTCAAAAACTATAATCATGACAGCAGGTTCATAAATGGCAAGTATGCGGCTCTTTCTTGTCAAGAAAAAGGAGCTATAAAATGAAAAAATTAAAAATGCTTTTAGCAGTACTGCTATTGATAGCGGTTGGCATAACAAGCTTGAGTGCGTGTTCCACAGATGAAGCGGACGACTTCACTGTTGGGATACTTTCGGGTGCGCAAATTCCTGCTTTTGAACTGGGTACACCAGGTTTTCAAGATCGATTGAGAGCGCTTATGGAGGCCGAGGGGAAACAGGTGAACTTTATATATCAGAATGCGGCAGGCGACCCCGCTATGTCTACGACAATAGCCAATACTTTTGCCTCACAGCGGGTTGACCTAATATTTGCCCTTGGAACAGGTGCATCACAGCAGGCAATGCCGGTAGCGGCTAATGCAGATATACCGCTGGTGTTTGGGATAATCACCGATCCCGTTGGTGCAGGTATTGTTTCGGAGATGTCAACCGGCTCATCAAGCGCATTGCCAATGGAAACACAAGTAACTTTGTTAGAAGAATTATTGGGTAGTGAGCTAAATGCTGAGCATCGTGTTGCATTTTTGTTCACGACAGATGAGCCTAATTCTGTTGCTTCTCTGGGGCGGTTACAGGCAGTTGCGCCCGAAGATACCATTGTGCCTTTTGGGATACCGGCGAATGGACTGGCGCATCTTACACAGCTTTTTATTAATATTGCTGCAGACACGACCATCCGTGCAATCTATATTCCTCAGGACAATCAAATTACCGGTCAGATGCAGATGGTACAGAACTTAAACCGCGGTCAAAACCCTGAGCGTCGATTGCCTGTTGTAGTGGCTGATTTGCCGATTGTTGAAGGTGGAGCGGTTGCGTCTTTATCAGTTGACTTTGCGGCAAATGGTGCCGCCGCTGCGGATATAGCATTTAATATTCTTGTAAATGAAACTTGGCCGCAAACTTTTTATTCACCTACTGCTGCGTCATTGTCACTTTACATCAATGCCACAGAAGCTGAGGCTATCGGATTTGTTATTCCGGAGTCTATGGTAGAAAGAGCAGACAGGACGTTTTAAGCAATGGCAATTGACATATTTCTAACCAGCATATACGGGAGTTTGGGGCAAGGGCTGCTATACGCCCTTGTGGCCATAGGTATTTTTATGTCTTTGCGTGTCATGAAAAAACCGGACTTGACCGTTGAGGGAACATTTGCCTTTGGAAGCGTGATTGCCATGACTATGCTCAATGGCGGTGCACATTACGCAACAACGCTTATTGTTGCCCCCATAGGCGGCAGCGCTGCAGGGCTTGCTACGGCGCTTATGCACACAAAGCTGAAAATAGATGGAATCATTTCAGGCTTGCTTGTAACGATGGCATTGTTTTCATTAAACTTATTTGTGATGGGGGGCAGTACTATTTCTGCTCCTCTTGAAAGTTTTATATTTGCGCCATCAAGGGAATGGTTGGTGGCATTGGGTATGCAGCCTTTTAATGCATTGTTGTGGTCATACATAATCGTAGGGGCTATAACTCTGATTGTGGTCATAACTGCATTGTATTTTATTTACAGCACTGCATTCGGCTTGTCGATACGGGCTACAGGTGATAACGAATACATGGCTTGCTCAAACGGTGTAAATACAGATAGTCGCAAAATTACTTCACTTGTTATATCAAATGCGATAACCGGACTTGCAGGTGCGCTAGTCGCTCAGCAGCAAAGTGGCGCAAATGTCAATTCAGGAGTGGGCGTTCTCATAATAGGGCTTGCAGCTCTTGTTATAGGCGAGGTTATAACACCTAAGAATGTGAGCATGTTGACACGGCTATTATTTATTGTACTGGGTTCGTTTATCTACTTTAGCTGCATCTCGTTAGTAATTGTTTCAGGGCTTCTAAGCCCCGATTGGACACGCTTGCTCACCGCTATACTTGCTTTGGGTGCGCTTTGTGTACCAAAGCTACGCGAAATATACTTAAAGAAGCGTATAGAGAAGGTGGCCAAATGATAGCGCTCAAAAATGTATCGCAAATTTTTGATAATGGGATTGAAAAAAATCAAGTGCTCAATTCCATAAATCTGGATATTCCAGAGGGGCAATTTGTCACGGTTATAGGCGGCAATGGTGCCGGTAAAAGTACGCTTTTTAATGTCATAAGCGGCAATTTGCGTCCCACATCAGGGTCTATATTTATTGATGGCAAAGATGTGCTTCGGAAAGGCCGCAGTGCACGCGCAGCTATGGTTGCCTGCGTTTTTCAAGACCCGAATTCTGGTGTTTGTCCTGACTTGACAATAGCAGAAAATATGGCATTGGCCTATGCACGCGGAAAACGGCGCGGACTCCAATGGGCTATACGCAAAAGAGATCTTGCCATTTTTGCAGAAAAGCTTGCTGAGTTTGGCTTAGGGCTTGAAAATATGCTGCGAAAAAAAGCATCGCTTTTATCAGGCGGACAGCGTCAAGTTGTGACATTACTTATGGCAACTTTGCAAAAACCAAAGCTGCTTCTTTTGGATGAACACACAGCAGCACTGGATCCGCGGATTGCAAAACAAGTTATGAGTATAACAAAAAGACTGGTTAACGAACAAAAAATAACAACCATAATGATTTCGCACAATATGAGTGATGCCATCACATATGGTGACAGGTTGCTCATGCTAGATAGCGGCGAAATAGTTATGGATGTTTCTGGAGAGGAAAAGAGTGCGCTCACCCCTGCGGATCTAATTACTATGTTTGAATCATAGTATCTTCAACGATTGTGAGTATCGGGCCTTCCATGACAATCAATCGGTTTGCGACACTTTGGGCTTCGTGCCTGTTGTGGGTGACCAGTATTGTGAGCCGGGACGAGTTATCTTTTTCAAAAATATAAGGATAAATTCGATTGCGGGTAGAGTCGTCTAAACCTGAAAATGGCTCGTCAAGCAAAATGCAATCTCCGCCATATGCAAAAGCCCTCGCAATCGCAAGTCGGCGTCTCATACCGCCGCTGAGCTCGCTTGGCAATAGGTGACGTGATTCATCTAAGCCCATATGCTCAAGCCAGAGCAGAGCAAGCTTCTCGTCTCGCTTATCCAGGACTGCCAAAATGTTCTCCAAAGCGGTCACTCCGCCGAGGAGTCTATCCTCCTGAAAAACATAAGAAAGTCGCTTGTAATCAGTTGTAATATTTCCGCTATCTGGCTCTTCTAGGCCTGCTAACAGGCGCAAGAGGGTCGTTTTGCCGTGTCCGGACGGCCCCATGAAAGCGACTATGCCGCTATCCGGCAAAGTCAGCGAAAAATCACGCAAAACAATATGATCATCAAAGGATTTGTTGACATTTTCAAATCTGATGCCCAAGCTTTTTCCTCCTTTTGCCCGCAAGAAGGTCTCCTATGACCCTGAGCAGACGCACTATGAGTTTTTCCAGTATTACGCATATGATGATGATTGCAGCAGTCCAGGCAAACAGGTCAGCTGTAAGCAAGTGAATCCTTGAATCATGAACATGACTACCCATTGCACCAATCGGGCGGGCGATTACCTCGGCAGCGATAGCTGACTTCCAAGCAGCGCCTAATCCGGATGTAAGTGCCGATACGATATATGGCATGAGTGATGGAAGAAAAATATATCGGATTCTTTTCCAAAGCCCAAACTTGAAAACTATGCCCATCTCGAGCAGGCCTGTGTCAATGACTTCAAGGCCTGCAAACACATTTGTCCACACAATCGGTGTTACCATAAGAAAAACAACAAACACAGGGATGCGTGTTGTTGCCATCCAGACGAGTGCAAGGATAATGAGTGAGGCCACTGGTGTAGCACGGATAGCGCCTAGAAATGGTTGGAAAAGTTGCTTTAGAAAAGCCGAGCGGCTGGTGATGACCGCGAGGAAGCTGCCTGTGAGGATTGCAAGGCCAAATCCTTCTAATACCCTAAGACACGATCCGGCGACAGCTCTCCAGAACTCAACCGTACCGCCAAGCTCGATAAGTCTGGCGGCAGCACGAACAGGAGATACAATGAGTATCTCCCGGTCGACATACCTGAACAAAGCTTCCCATACCAGAAGCCAAAACAGGACTGCAAATATTTTGATGCCTATTTTTTTCAGTCTATCCAAAGAAGAAAAAATCTTCACTTGGCAATGCGCCCCCTACCGTTTGTGGATTCGCGTCATACAAAACAGTCAAAACAGATTCAATAAGCGGCTGTATCTCCGGGCCGTCAATGTGTACCAGATTACTTCTCGGGATGGCTTGAACTGCAATCTGTGCCGGTAAAATGTCATATAATTCAATAAGTACAGCGGCACTATCCGGATTGGCATTTGCATATGCTACTGAGTGCGCATGGTCGTTAAGGAAAATCTTTACGGCATCAGGGTAGCGCTCCAAAAACTCCGATCTGACAACAAGCACGCCCTGTACAAACTGTGTGCCGGGGTTTGCTTCTTCCCAAGCTTCGGTAAGGTCAATGGCGATTTGGAAATCATCACTGCGGTTCAAAACAGTTGTAACAAAAGGCTGTGGAAGCATTCCCAAACTCACATTACCCGCAACCATAAGCGAAGCGAGCTCGGCGTGTTCTGCATTAAAAACGATTTCAACGTCAACGCCCGGTTCCAATCCATTGGTGTGCAGAATATATTCTAATGCGAACTGTGGTGTAGCACCTTGCCCGGTTGCGTTTATAGTTTTGCCACGCAAATCTTCTATCTCATGGATTTCGCCGGTACTGTCCAATATGAAAAGCACGCCCAGCGTGTTTATACCGATGACTTTTAACTGGCCATCCAAGCGGTTGTAGAGCAAGGATGCGACATTTGTGGGGACAGTCGCTATGTCGAGTTCTCCACTTATGAGTGCGGCTGTTACCTCTTCGGGTGCACCCATCATGGTAAAGTGATATGTGTTGATGGTGTGATGTTCATTTTCTGACCATTCAATCAGTGGTGCAATGCCCATGCCTGATGGGCCTCGCAGTGCTCCGACCCGAACTCTTGCTCCGACAAGTTCCGGAGGGTAGGTTGTATTTGGAGTGTCAGTTTCCGGTTGTGTTTCAGGTGTTTCTGTCGGTGTCGGGGCAGGGGGTACATCCGGTGCAGGTCCGGGTGACATGGTAGGAGGGCGCATATTGCTTCCACTGCAAGCCACAAGGCCGAGTGTCAATACACATATAAGTATTAGAGCCAAACTTCTTTTTAATCTCATTGTTGATTCCTCTCTGGTTTTCATTGAATCTATTTTACCACGAAACCTGATTCTTGACAATTGTTTGACAAAGTGTTAAAAATAGTGACAATTTATAACGGAAAGAAGGTGCTGTTATGCCGAAATCAACTGGTCAAAAACTAAAGCTTTTGTACCTGAAACAAATTTTGCTTTTTCAGACAGATGAGAATCATAAGCTTACAGTAAACGAACTGATCAAAGAGCTTGCAAAATGCGGCATCAGTGCAGAACGAAAAACGATTTATGACGATATTGAAGCGCTCAGACAATATGGACTTGATATTGTGACCGATAAATCGAAAATAAATAGCTATTACATTGGCAGTCGTGATTTTGAGCTACCGGAGCTAAAGCTTTTGGCTGATGCAGTACAGTCATCGAAATTTATCACTGAAAAGAAATCGCTGGGACTTATTAAAAAGCTTGAGGGTCTTGCAAGTGCTCATGAAGCTGGGCTGCTGCAACGCCAAGTATTTATCCAAAATCGCGTAAAAAGCATGAATGAAAGTATTTATTATAGTGTTGACTCATTACATGAAGCCATTTCGGAAGGTAAAAAAATCAGTTTTAAATATTTTGACTACGATATTCAGAAAAAGCGAGTATTGCGTAAAGGCGGGGAGCCGTATATTGTTAGCCCGGTTGCCCTGACATGGAATGATGAGAACTATTATCTTATTGCACACGCTAATGACCTTGACGGATTCAAGCATTTTAGAGTTGATAGAATGAGTGATGTGCAAAAGCGAGATGAGGTACGTTCTGCGGATGTGAAAAACTTCAACCCGGCTGATTATTCGAAAAAAGTGTTTGGGATGTTCGGTGGTGAGGATACAAATGTAAAGCTACGTGTCCACAACAGGCTCATAGGGGCTGTGATTGACCGCTTTGGCAAAGATGTGATAATGGTTGCCGATGGTCAGGAACATTTTATGGTAAATGTCAGCGTTGCACGCTCGCCAGTATTCTTTGGCTGGCTCTTTCAGTTTGGGGAGCTTTGCGAAGTGTTGTCGCCGCAGAGCTTGAAGGATGAGCTTAAAGCGCGAACAGAAAGATTTTTGCAAAAACTCTAATGAGTCCGTTTTATTGTACACTTCGTTTGATAACATGTCGATGGCGACTGAGGATGAATTAAAACTCCAACACGCCAAGATTTTCATGGGAGTGTGCAATATGAGATATTTTCTGGTTATTTTAATAATTGTAATTTTGATGGGCTTATTCTTTATTTCGCTGGACAACATTGTCGATTTTGGCATCAGCAGTCTTGTGCTTGCAGGTATTAGCAGTTTTGCGTTATTTCGGGTTTTGAAGTATTTATTTGAAGGCAGTGATTCAAAGCAGTCGGACGCCACCGATGGCAGCAGTTGTGGCGGATCTGTCAATCCACTGGACTATATTATCTTTGGTGAAATAGCTGATGAAAACGAAGCTGACCAGTGGAAAGAATAGAAAATGCAGCAATCCATAAAGCGTTAACATCGCTTATAGGATTGCTGCACTTTAAAAACATTAAGAACTATTTTTTGTTGCGGTTGAAAATCAATTTGTGAACCTCACCAATGACGAGCTGTAGGAGTGCAAGCCCGGCCATTATAAGCCAGTGTAGCCCACTGAGCCCGGTGCTGACATCAAACACTTCTGCAACCGGGGGAACCAGCGCCACAAAGAGGGTGAATAGCATAGTGGCCATTGCTGCGAAGAATAAACCCTTGTTTTCCATCGGGCTTACCTTAAAGAAAGAGCGTTCGCTACGGACATTAAATATATTGATGACCGATGCCCAAGAGAGCACAACAAAAGCCATACTTATACCGATATCATAAAATGCGCCTGTGTAACCGGGGATGAAGCCGTCAGGTGCGGGCAGGACATAAGCGCCCAACAGGAAAGCACCCAATGTCAAAACAGAGAAACAAATCGCGCCGCGAGCTATTTTGATGCCCAATCCGGCTGAGAAAATTCCCGCACCCTTTTTTAAGGGCAGGCGTTTCATAACGCCATACTCAGGCGCTTCAAATGCGATAAAGAAGCCAGGGATGCCGTCTGATACAACATTTATCAAAAGAATTTGAAGTGCCAGCAATGGTGAAACCCCAACAAACAGCATACCGGCAAGCAAAATGAAAATCTCGGCAAAGTTAACGCTCAGAAGAAACGCTATTGTTTTTCTGATATTATCATAAGCAGTTCGTCCGACAGAAATGGCATCAACTATTGTTGCGAAATTATCATCCGTGATAATCATATCCGCTGCATTTTTTGAAACTTCTGTTCCGGTTATACCCATTGCAACACCTACGTCAGCAGCTTTCAAAGCAGGTGCGTCGTTGACACCGTCACCTGTCATCGCGACAACTTCGCCGTGATTTGTCCAGGCACTCACAATTCGGGTCTTATCTTCAGGGCTTACGCGGGCATAAACAGAAATGTTCCGAACTTGTTCATGCAAGTCGCTGTCGCTCATTTGCGACAACTCTTTTCCGGATATTGCCCTGTCACCCTCTTCCATTATTCCAATTTCTTTGGCTATGGCTGCGGCGGTGACGATATGGTCGCCTGTAATCATTACGGTTTTGATTCCTGCATTTCTTGCTTCGGATACGGCTTCGGCGCTTTCGGGTCGCGGAGGGTCTATCATGCCCACCATGCCTCTAAACTCATGATCACATTCAAGTGCTTCGATGCTGAAATCTGTGGGCTTTTCGTCATATTTCTTTATGGATATGGCAATAACGCGCAAGGCTTTCTCTGCATAAGAATCATGTATTTCTATGGCTTTCTTTTGCAGCTCTGAATCCCATTTTACTGGGATTCTGTCAAAAGCTCCTTTGGTAACGGCGATATAACCCTCTTCTGTGCGATGCACGGTAGTCATGCGTTTGCGCCCTGAATCAAAGGGCAATTCGAACACGCGAGGGTAGTCTCTCTCAGCCCTTACACGATCTAGGTCAAGGTCGTGAAGAAGCCTGATGATTGCAATTTCTGTCGGGTCGCCGATGATATGCTCCTCATCGTCATCGCCAAATGCTTCGATAGTGGCATTGCTGCATGAGGCTAAAAGCTCAATAAGCATTCTTTGGTCAGTATTGAAGTTATCCTTTTCCGAAACAGAGATTGGCTCATGTCTCACATGCCAGACATTTTGGATTTTCATTTTATTCTGAGTTAGAGTGCCTGTCTTATCTGAGCAAATAACTGATGTGTTACCAATTGTTTCGACAGCTGGGATGCGGCGTATGATTGTATTTTTCGTGACCATGTTATATACGCCATAAGATAAAACCATGGTGACAATGATAGGTAATGTTTCAGGAACTGCTGCAACGCCAAGCGCAACGCCGAGGATAAGGATGTCCAGAAATGCCCTGCTGCTGCCGGTGATGGGGTCGGTAGAATGTAGCACATAACCGAAAACAATCATAAGTACACCGGCGATAAGTGCTAAAACAGAAATACGCTTTGCGAGTTGCTTTAGTCTGAGTTGCAAGGGTGTTTTCAGCTTCTGGGTATTATTCAAAAGCTGTGCGATTCTGCCCATTTCTGTTTCCATGGCTGTTTCAACGACTACGGCAGTCGCAGTACCATTTGTTACCAAGCAGCCCGAGTATACCATGTTGAGCCTGTCTCCAAGAGGAACAGCTTCGTCAATGACCTCGTTAGGGTCTTTATCGACCGGCTGACTTTCTCCTGTCAGCGCTGATTCGTCTACCTGCAGGCTGTTTGCTGATATGAGTCGTGAGTCTGCCGTCACAACATCTCCGGCAGTCAGTTCCACTATATCGCCGGGGACAAGTTGGCTGGCTTCTTCGATTTGTTTGATTCCGTCACGAAGCACAGTCGTTTTAAAAGAGTTCATTTTTTTGAGTGCTTCAAGAGCTTTTTCTGCCTTGCTTTCCTGATAGATTCCCAAACAAACATTGATGATTACTATGGAAAGGATTACGATTACTTTAGGCCAGCCTCGTCCAATCGTGTCAGGTGGATTGAAAATGGCCATATAGCCTGCGATAAGTGCGGCTGCTATAAGAATAAGTGTTGGAATTTCTGCAAGATGGTGCAAAATCTTTTGCAGCAAGGTTTCTTTTTTATCTTCCTCAAACTCATTCAAGCCATATTTTTGCTGGCGAAGCTGCACTTCTTGTGTGCTCAAACCCTTGGTTTTGTCTACATTCAGTTTTTCCAGAACTTCGTTTATATTCTCTTTAACCCAAAGCAAATACTACACCTCCATAGTTGAATTAGCTTAAGTATATCACGGACTTATTCAAACTTCAATGAGATGTAATGTTGAGATGTGCGTCTCATTTTCTAAAAAATAAAAGTATCACTGTGATAACTTTAACGGTCATTAGAACCTTTGAAGAATCGCATTAAAAACACTTTTCTGCAAACAAACTATTGACATTCGATATGGAATCGTGTAGCATAGCTCATAATTAAATCGACATCAAACCGTTGAAGCGGAGATAAAAGCAGTACATGCGCGTACAGAGAGTCCGGGTAGCTGGGAGCCGGATCGAAATGCAGATTGCTAAATGGACCGCTGAGGGCATGGTCAAAGGTCTAACGACCGAGTATTCCATGACGTGAGGGCATACGTGAGTTGCCGGGGGTATGTTTGTATCCCGCTA
>WQUY01000072.1 GCA_009781855.1 Oscillospiraceae bacterium
AAGAGATAGACAAAACCATTTTGCTGATCTGCCACCCAAGTCTTGGCATTTTGATGCGCAAGCGCAGTGAAAAGCTACTCCACGGAATGTGGGAATTTTACCACATAGATAACATGCTGGAAGCAAAAGATGTTTCTGATCGTATACAAAAATTGGGGTACACGCCCACGCAACTCATCCCGCTGGGAGAGGCCACGCATCGCTTTACGCATCTTAAATGGAATATGGTGGGCTATATGTGTCGTGTTGAAGAGTCTTTTAGTATCATGGATTATGATTTTGTCCCGATGGAGGAAATCGGTGATTTGGCCATACCGAGTGCCTTTGGGAGGTTTGTGGGGGATATTGGGCGGGAAATTATTATATAGCTGGCTCGAGCGGTGCGGGCCGCCGGCAGGCCGTTTCCCCTATGAGGACGCGCAAAAAAGTAGGCCGCAAGTCGTTTTGAAAACAGAGAGGAAAATGAAAGGCAAACGCCCCCACTCTCCTCTCTCAATTCTCAACGCTCAATTCATTGGACGAACGCAGTTCGCCCCAATCACCGCAGCTCCCTAATACTGATGTTTCCACTGGTTGTTGAAATATCAAACGGCCCATCCCGTGGCTGTATAACGACTGGGATATCACTGTTAAACCTACCGGATATGGAAGAATGCGATACCGCAATCGAATCCTCACTCGGCACATATATCGTCACAGCCCCCGAAACTGAATGCACATGAACTGCACTTGGGACAATAATACTTCTGATATCAACAGTGCCGGACGTGGTATTGGTTCTAACACTATAAAATGCTCCGGACAAACTCACTCTACCGGAAGTCGAACCGGCATTAGCGACAGAACGGACTATTGAATTTTCAAGAGAAATTCTACCGGAAGAACTACTGAAATTCGCAACATCAAAAGCACCATCGACCCTGATCTCACCCGAAGTACTGTCTGCATCCAGTGCTCTTGCAGAAGTCTCTTGCACATCAATAAGCCCCGAAGTGGTGTTGATTTCAATTGCCTCAGATGCAGAGGAACTCAGCCTTATAGCCCCTGATGTGCTACTGAGTAACAATTCACTGAATATTCGGCTTGAAGTGACATTTGTGCTTCCGGATGTTGAGTTTGTCTCCATTTGCTCTGACTCAATATTTGAAAGAGCAATGTTTCCGGATGTAGTACTGATACTTATTGCAGAAATTAACATACCATAGGCATCCACGCCATCAACATCAACATTGCCCGATACAGAACCAACGTTGAGGCTGCCCAGCCCGGCAGCCAGCCCATAAGGAATAAACAATTCGAGCCTCTTCTGTGGCATCACTCCGATACGTCGCCTTGCATTATGTTCAAGAAAGTTTATTTCCAACGTAGTCTGTGAAACTTCAAAAGAAAGCACCTCACTACTGTGCAAATTGCGCTGAGCAAGCTCAATTATTTTTATCTCATCACCATCAAACGGTCTTATGGTGACATCGCCAGCAACCCAATCTATTTGAATAGCGCTGATATCATCCGGATTAACACTGTGCTCGCCAACAATACTAAATGGGCCGATCAGCGTTTCGATGCTGCCTATGTTTATTCTAAAAGGCAGATTCCTGTCGATCCATGCAGGTCTGATTCCAAAAACTGTGCCGGTAATAAACCAGCCGACCAGACCCATCAGCACAACGCCAACTAATGCCCAGCAAATAATAGTTACAACTTTTACTGTCCTCATAACGTTTTTCCTCACTTTTATCAAATCAATCAGGATGTATATCCCAACATGAGTAGATATTAACACAGTATGCACAGCATGTCAGGTACATAGAACATTAAAATATCATTAAAGTATGGTGATTTGCTTAGAATCGCTTGCACACTATATGTGATTTTATCTTGCGCATATAAACAACAAAGTATATAATACAAACTCAATGTTGGCGCGATTGCCACACACGTTACTTTTGAAAGAAGGCAAAGATGAAAACAAATCTCGAACGCTCAAAATGGTTTCCGCTGTTTATTCTTGCGGTAATACTATTATTCATATACAACATGTTAGGAAATTTCACCAGCGTGACAGGGGAAGTTTCAAGATTTCTGAACGTCGTATCGCCATTGTTTTATGGTGTGTTGATTTCATATTTCCTGTATATCCCACACCAGTTATTTGAAAAACTCATCAGCAAAATCAAAATCAAATTCATAAAAAAACGCGCAAGACTTTTTGCAACGCTGCTCGTGTTGGTTTTGGTTGCTTTTATCGTTACGCTTGTAGTCAGCTATATCATCCCAATCCTGTTCACCAGCATCATTGACCTCGCAAATAGCATACCCGGATATGTTGTATTCATAAATAACTTAATGGATAACATACCTGAAGACCAATTCTGGAGCTCGCTAAATATAGTGGAAACGCTAGCCGATAATGCCGGAGCTATGATTAGTCAGGCATTTAATGCAGCAACAATAGAGCAATTTGCCATGGGCATCATAAGCTTTGCCAGCGAACTGCTGAATCTGGTTTTGGGATTGGCCATATCACTCTATATGCTTTTGGAGCGGGACAGGATACTCGGCTTTTTCAGAGGTCTGAGCAAAGCGCTATTCAAGACCGAGAAAAGAAGAGATAGAGTAAACCGATATATTCAACAAATAAACAAAGTCTTGTTTACATTTATTGCAAGCAAAGGCCTTGACAGCATCATAAACTTTGTTGTGGTAACCACCATTCTGCTTATTTTTGATGTGCCATATGCACTACTTCTTGGAATCTTGGCTGGTGTGTTCAACTTCATACCCTATCTGGGTTCGCTGATTGCAGTAATAACGATAACGCTAATTACTATAATCACCGGCGGATTTTACCAGGCAGTGCAAGTGCTTATACCACTTTTCATATTCCAGCAAATCGACGGAAACTTCATAGAACCTAGAATAATGAAATCGTCTTTAAAAATAAGCCCCATCCTTGTCATAATTGCAGTGGTTATAGGCGGAGCGTATTTTGGCGTGGTGGGGATGTTCTTGGCTGTTCCTATAGCGGTAATCATCAAACAAATCCTAAAAGAATATATGAGTTACGCTGAAAACCCAGAGGAGGCCGAAGCCCCTGACGAGACGACCCGACTGTAAAGGCTACTATATTTCAGAGCTCTATACCATTATATATCGCGTTATACGCTACACTTTTAGCAAACGGAGGCTGAAAAAATGCTATTTAACTTTTTTGACCCGCTGTTTCTCGTACTCGTCCTGCCTGCAATGATTTTTTCAATGTGGGCACAGCATCAAGTGACGAGCAGTTTCAAAAAATACTCAAATCAACTGACTTCCAAAAGACTTACCGGCGCTCAGGCTGCGATGGCGGTGCTGAAACATGCCGGAGTTACTGATGTCAGAATCGAAAGAATCAGTGGCAGTCTGACAGACCATTTCGATCCACGCACGAATATCATACGCCTATCTGACGCGGTTCATGACTCAACATCTGTTGCTGCTGTTGGTGTAGCAGCGCATGAAGCAGGTCATGCAATACAATATGCAAACCAATATGCTCCGATGAAAGTGCGTGCAGCAATTATTCCGGTGACGAATATCGGCTCAAAACTATCCATGCCACTGGTTCTAATCGGCCTTATATTGAGTATGCCTGGGCTTATAAACATAGGCATACTCCTTTTTGGCGCTGTAGTCTTATTCCAGCTGATAACGCTGCCGGTTGAATTTAATGCTTCAAGCAGGGCGTTAAGGATACTTGAGGATTCGGCGCTTCTGTCAAGGGAAGAAGTTCCGGCATCAAGAAAGGTTTTGACCGCCGCTGCACTCACTTATGTGGGGGCGCTTGCAGTGTCTTTGGCGCAGCTCATAAGGCTCATTGCGTTGTCGCAACGCCGGAGATAGTGGTGGACATATTTTAGGAGTGCGACTCATCTGTTTTAAAGGGCAGATGGGTCGTTATTTTCTCATAAAAATGCACCAAAGATTCACGATTTGTTTAAGTTTAGTTGGCGTTTGTATTATATTATATGTGGCAAAAGAACTTTCGATAAATTTTAAAAGCAACTTCCGAGCCGCAACACTGAGGTGGCAAGTCTGAAATATAACCCACGGAGGATTAAAATATAATGGAAAAAACGCAAAGTCAACGCGGTGTAAAAATCATAATACTCGCAATTGTTTTGACCGCTGCACTAATTCTGGCGCTTGCCGCCTGTCATTTTGTCCGTGCCGACGGCAATGATGCAGCGAATGATGCAGCGGATGAGCCAACGACAGAACGGCTTATAGCAGTCAACATAGAGCCGGTTCAAACAGGCAGCATAAGAACAGAGCTGTCCTTTACCGGTCAAGTTAGAGCTTCGGCACAAATCGCCGTTATGAGCAGGTTGCAAGGCACGGTCGATGAGGTAATGGTAAACGTAGGCGACTTTGTAAATGCCGGAGATGTTTTGTTTACGATGGATCAAGCAGATATCCAAACAAATATCCGAGCGATTAACGCACAGCTTGAAACGGCCGATGCTGCTGTGAATGCAGCGCGCACCGGAGTGGCGCTTGCAGGCGGCAGTGCAGTGCAAGCGCAGATACTGCAAGCAGAAACTGCCATGTTGCAAGCACAGGCAGGTGTACAGCAGGCCGAACTTGCAATAGAACAGCGCATTCTGGCAATCTTGCAGGCAGAAATAGCAAGGGACGATGCAGCGGCAAATCTTGAAAACATGACTCTGTTGCTGGAGTTTGGAGATATATCTCAGGCTCAGTTTGATCAAGCTCAGTCGGGTGCGACAAATGCTGCGATAATGCTTGAGCAGGCTTTATCTGCGCTTGAAATGGCAGAGGCATCATTTGAACAAGCCAGAAATGGTGTGACCCAAGCGAACGAGAGCTATAGAATAATATCTGAGAATGTACGCGCGGAAAACCAGCGCCGGGCGCAAGATGGCCTTGCGCAAGCTCAGGCGCAGCGTGAAAGTCTGGTTGTTAATCTCGAAGCAGCCGAAGAAAGACTGGGTGACGCAGTGATCACAGCGCCGATCTCGGGTGTAATTAGCTCGCGTGGTGTTGAGCCACGGGCGATGCTACTGCCCAATGTTGCACCATTTACAATAGTAAGTATTGATACAGTTTTGGTGCATGTCAATGTAACCGAAACCATTGTCAACAGAATCCAAAACGGACAGCAAGTGCGTGCGAATATATCGGCAGCCGCAGACACGCCGCTTATAGGCGAGGTTGTGACGGTTAGCCCGACGGCAGATCCCATGACACAAACATTCAGTGTTGAAATCGAAATGGACAATAGGGCGGGACTACTAAGACCGGGCATGTTTGCGGAAGCCTTTTTTGTTCGGGATGAAGCTGAAAATACATTAGTTATTCCAAGAAGCGCCGTAATTCTTGATGATGGCAGCACAATAGTATATCTTGCTATAGATCAGCAAGCAGTCAGGCGTGAAGTTACCGTTGGTATAGACAGCGGTGCGGAAATCGAGATATTAAGCGGCATAACCGCAGGTGATATGCTCATAGTAAGGGGTCAAACCTTTGTCCGGGACGGCTCACCTATTCACATTGTTGAAAGCGGGGGTGAGTAAACTTGAGTCTGCCTGAAATATCTATAAGACGCCCGGTGACAACGGTCATGCTCACGCTGATTGTAGTCATTCTTGGCGTAATCGCACTGACAAACCTAAGACAAGCCTTGATGCCAGAAATCAATCTTGGCATCGCAGTGGTTATCGCGCAATATGACGGAGCAGGCCCGGAAGAAGTGGAGAATTTGGTTACCCGGCCGCTTGAAATGGCGCTGAGCACAGTAAGTAATCTTCAAACGATCACTACGACATCTTCAAGTGGGTCATCGGTAATTATTTTAGAGTTTGCCGAAGGCACGGATATGGACTTTGCAGCCTTGCGTATGCGAGAAAATATAGACATGTTCAGGCGGGCGCTTCCTGACGGTGTTGAGCCAAGGGTTATGCAGATAGACCCTAACATGATGACCGGGTTTACAATTGGTATTACAGGCGAATTTGATATGGTCACGCTGAAAGATATGGTCGATGACTATGTTGTGCTTCGTATGGAGCAACTCGATGGGGTCGGCTCAGTCAGTCTCAGCGGAGGAATGGAACGTATCATAAACGTTGAGTTGCATCCAGACAAGCTGATAAGTTATGGGATTGCCTCACAGCAAATTGCCGGTGTGCTTTCATCTGAAAATATCAACAGACCCGGCGGTATGCTCATGCAGGGGGAAGTGGAACTGCAAGTCAGGACAACTGGTGAGTTCCAAAGCGTTGAAGAGATTGCCGATATGCCGTTGACGACCCCAAGAGGGGCGAGCATAAGACTCTCGGATGTTGCGACTGTCACAGATGGGTTTCGTGAGGTTACGTCTTATTCTGTGATCAATGGGCTCCAAGGCATAACAATGACAATTTCAAAAACATCTATAGCCAATACGGTTGAAGTGTCAGATCTCATCAACGCTGAAATAGAGCGTCTGAGGATAGAGCATCCGGAGCTCAATTTCATTATCATAGAGGACAGTGCGGAGTTTATAAGAGCTTCAATAAATAATGTTTGGGTGACTGTGTTGCAGGCAACGGGGCTTGCAATTTTGGTGTTGCTATTATTTCTCGGAAACTTCCGCTCACCTCTGATTATCGGCGTATCTATACCTGTTGCGCTTATCGCAAGCCTTGCACTGATGCACTTTACGGACATGACCCTTAATATGGTCACTTTGAACGCGCTTGTTATAAGCGTTGGTATACTCATAGATAATGCCATAGTCGTGCTTGAAAGTATAACCAGATACGTAGAGCAAGGGATAGAACCCAAGGAAGCGGCCAGAAAAGGGGCAAGGGAAGTAAGTATGGCAATCACGGTTTCTACGTTGACAACCATTGCTGTATTTATACCGGTTCTCTTTGTTGGCGGTATAGCGGGCGAAATGTTTGGACAATTGGGGATGATTATATCATTCACGTTGCTGTCATCGCTCATAGTCTCGCTTACTTTTGTGCCGATGGCTTGCTCCAAATTTCTTAAAAAACGTGACCCGGACAAGAAAGCACATGCCGCCCGTAGAGCATGGGAGCGTTGGGACGGTGGATACAACCGCTTTAGAGACTGGTATTCACGCGTGTTGAAGTGGGCGCTTGGCCACAAAAAGGCTGTTGCTGGGTTGTTTCTGCTGTTTCTTATAGGCTCAGGCTCAGTCATAGGCTTCATGGGTATGGAATTTATGGCCGAAATGGATCAAGGACAGGTGAGGATTTCGGTAAACACGCCCCGAGGTGGGCTGCTTGAAGAAATTTCGCAGGCAACCGAAGATGTGCTGGAGCGCATCGACGGTATGGAAGTGATACAAGACATATCTGTCAGAGTTGGCGGCGGAGGCGGCATCTTTGGTATGGGCGCGTCGGGGTCTAACAATTCCTCGATAAATATCACTTTAGTAGATAGTCAACATCGCGCCCCAATCGAAGTCGTTATGGAAGATATGCGGGATCGGATAGGCCTGTTGCCTGGTGTGGAATACACGGTAAATGCTGTAGGGGATATGATGATGGGCGGCGGAGGCGGCAACGCGATAAGCTTTGACCTTTTCGGAAATGATGTTGAGCTTCTGGCTGAAACAGGAAGCCAAATCGTTTCACTGATATCCACCTTGCCTGAGATACGCAACGCATCCAGCTCGCATCAGGAAGGGTATCCGACCGCACGTGTGCAAGTGGACAGAAGCAGGGCGAATCATCATGGTTTGCAGGCGGCAAGTGTAGCAAGTACTGTCAATATGGCAATCAGCGGTATGACTGTGACCAGATTTAGGGTCGATGGCGGCGAGGTTGATGTTGTGATGAGCTTTGAGCAAGACCGGCTCACTTATATTTCTGACTTGCACAACCTTATGCTGATGACCCCACGTGGAAACTCCATCCCTCTTTCGGAAGTTGCAGATATAATAGAAGAAGAAGGCCCCACGTCAATAACGAAGCAAAACCAAAGAAGATACATAACCATCAGGGCAGAATTTGTTGATACAGATCTCAACACGATTTCCGGTCAAATAAGCGCGTTGCTTGACGATTTCAATATGCCGCCCGGCATAACATATGAATTCGGTGGGATGTTTGCGATGATGATGGAGTCGTTTGAAGCGTTGGCAATTGCAATACTTCTTGGATTTGTGTTATTGTATATGGTAATGGCTTCGCAATTTGAGTCGATAGCATATCCTGCAACGATTCTTTTCTCGATTCCCATCGCGTGGACTGCGGGGCTGTTTGGGATATTCCTGATGGGTGATAATATAAGCGTGGTATCCTTTATAGGGCTGATACTGCTCATGGGTATAGTTATAAACAACGGTATTATGCTTGTTGACTTTATCAACACCAAACGTAAAGAAGGGATGAGTACCTATGATGCGATACTGTTTGCAGGCCCTGTGCGATTGCGTCCGATTCTGATGACGACGCTCACAACCGTTATAGGTCTCATGCCAATGATGTTTGCCGCTGCGGAAGGTGCAGAAATGCAAAGACCGCTGGGTGCTGTCATAGTTTTTGGGTTGTCATTTTCGTCAATGATTACACTCATACTTATTCCTGTGTTATACCTGACACTACACAATATACGCAAGAAATTGAAAATGAAGAAAAGTGGAGTGTCCGGATTGGCTACTGAGCAGCACTAATTCAAAAAGACAAATGAAATTCAAACTACCTTGGAGGTATCACAATGAAACGAATAATCTCACTCATGCTCATATTTTGCTTGGTTTTCACCGGTGCAATGATGTTTGCCGAGCCTGCAAGTGCTAATGCTGTGCAAAACCAGAGCACACTCAGGCTAAATCATGCCGACATAGAACAGCAAGTTCGGCGAAATAATCCTGTGATAAGAAACAACACCATCAATGAGCAGGGGCTCAACGACATGGTCGGGACTCCTGCGATGACAAATGCTCTGATAGACGGGCAAACCGCACTTATTGCAATGCAAGCTCAAACAAGTGCAGTGCTCGCTCAAATTATGGCAATTGAGACCTCGGAACCCGACCCGGTCAGGGATGGCATTATCATGTCGCTGAGAAACGATATTGCATCAACTGAGCGTGATATCATGCAAATGTCAGCACAGCTTGATCAGGCGTTCAGTGACCCTGTGCGCAACTCGGTGAGCAGAGGAGTCATGCAAATTCAAAATGCCAACAGGCAAATAATCTGGGGTGTGGAAAGCATGTATTTGGCTTACCATACGCTCACACGCCAGATGCAGCAGACTCAAGAGAGCCTGGAGAGCTTGGACAGAAACATCGAAATAATGGAGCGCCGCCATGCGGTAGGGCATGTAACTGCTCGTGCTTTGCAAAGCGTCAGAGCCACCCGTACACAGCTTGAAGCTGGCATAACAAGCATGGAAAATGAACTCAACAACCTCAAGGGTCAAATAAATCTGATGCTGGGAAGAGATTTTAATGCTCCGTTACAAATAGGGTCTTTGCCCGATGCTGACAGAGACTTTCTCGCATCACGAGACACCGCCTCGGATTTGCGGGCAGCAAGGGGCAGCAATTCTGTAATAAACATCGCAAGAATTGATATGGATGAGCAAGCGCGTCAGGGCGGCGAAAGAGCCAGACGGCAGGAAGCCATAGCCAGAAATACACTTGAAAGTGAAGAGAGGGCGCTTCCACAGCGGCATGAGAGTTTGAGTAGGGCGATAACCGACAGGTTGAGAAATCTCGAACTTGCCGAAGAGCAACTGGAAATACTGGAGCAGACTTTAGCTGAGACGCAAAGAAGGTTTGACCGCGGTATGGTTTCAAGAGTTGATCTTCTGCAAGCGCAGAGTGAAGTGAGTTTGCAAGAAATCAGAGTACAATCCGCAGATGCCGAGTTGTTCGGTGCAATCAGGCGATATGAATGGTTTGTCCGAGGTTTGAATATTTAATAGACTTATCCGTCATTGCTGCTTCCTGGATTTATTTCAGGAAGCAGCACTCTTAAAAAACGTAATTTTAAAATAAAAGTCTCACTGTGAGACTTTTAGCGGTCGGCCGAACCGATTGTTTTGTGAAATGAGCATTCAGTTGGCAAAATCATGAACAATACGCTAGCTTTCTGGTATGCTGGGGTGTTACTAATGATTTTCAGGGATGCTCTAAGCTTCCTGTGAAGATTCCCCTCCTTGGAGGGGTGCCACGAAGTGGCGGGGTGGTGCTCTTTTCTCTCGCCCCCAAAGACCACCCC